>CALXIC010000069.1 GCA_944388265.1 uncultured Clostridia bacterium
TGATCTCCGGCAACAACGCTTGAATGTGTGTGTAATTTCGTTTTTCCATGACAATACCCCCTGATGTAGTCTATTTTCCTACATCAGGGGGTATTTTGTCACTGTCCGTTTTTACTGGACCTGTTCACATCGTCCGCGGGGGTGTTCTTTTTGGTGTTATGCTTGCGGTTTTGCCCGCACCGAGAGCAGGAAGAAGACAAGCCCGATGATGAAAAATGCGCTCAGCGAACCGATGCCGGCGCTGACGTTTCCGGTCACCTGGGTGATGACGCTGATGACGGTGGTGCCCATCAGCGAAGCGCCTTTGCCGCAGATGTCGAGGAAGCCGAAGTATTCGCCCGACTTTTCCGCCGGAATGATTTTGGTGAAGTAGGAGCGGGAGAGCGCCTGAATGCCGCCCTGGAACATGCCCACCGCAACCGCCAAAATCCAGAAATGCAGCTGGGTGCTCATGAAGATGGCAAACACGGCGATGCCGAAATAAGCCACGATGCAGACGGTGATGAGGCGTTCTGCCGGGAATTTCTGCGCCAGCCGTCCAATGGTGATGGAACTGGGGAAGGCGACGATCTGCGTCACCAGAAGGGCGAGCAAAAGCCCGGTGCTGTCGAGTCCCAGCGCGGAACCGTAGGCGGTCGCCATTTCAATGATGGTGTAAACGCCGTCGATGTAAAAGAAGAACGCCACCAAAAACAAAAAGATCTGTTTGGTGTGGAAAATTTCTTTGAGCGTTTGTCCCAGACGATGCAGGTGGGAGCGGCGTTCTTTGCGAAGATCTTCCACATAGTGCAGCTGGCGGTAATGCCGCAGCAGCGGGAGGGCGGCGCCCACCCACCAGCAGGCCACAATCAAAAAGGCGAGGGTCATGGCGGTGGTCATCGAAATGCCGATGAAATCGGCGCCCAGCACCAGCCCCAGACAGAGCAGAAACGGAATGCAGCTGCCGATGTAGCCCCACGCGTAGCCCGACGAGGAAATGCGGTCCATGCGCTCCTCGGTGGTGATGTCCGACAGCATCGAATCATAGAAGATGAGGCTTAAGGAGTACCCGGCTTTGGCGATGACAAAGATCACCAAAAACGCCAGCCACTGCTTGGCCAGCCCCAGCGCCAGACATCCGCCGGCGCCCACCGCCATCGCGGCGGCAAAGAGCGGTTTTTTGCGGTTTTTGCTGTCCGAAAAGGCGCCCAAAAACGGCCCGGAAAGCGCAACGATCAAGGTGGCAATCGACGCGGCGTATCCCCAATAGGCGAGGTATTCCGCATCGGTCAGCCCGCCGCTTTCCGCCAGCGAATTGAAGTAGATCGGCATGATGGTGGAAACCAACAGGGTAAAGGCGGAGTTCCCCACGTCGTACAAAATCCATCGTTTTTCCTGCGGGGTCAAATTCATGTTCAGTTTCATAGCGCACCTCTTTCTGTCGAATCGTCTTTTGGCTGGGATTCAAAATTGTAGGAGTACACGTCGTCCCACGGAGTTTTTCCGCGCACCGTGTCGCGGTAGGAGGTGATGAGCGCGACCGCCTGCGGCACGGCTTTTTGCATGCGTTCCCAAAGGATGCGGTTGCTGTCCGCGCACGCCGGATTGGGGCGTTCGTTGATGATATGCCCATGCAGATGCTCGTACTGCCCCAAAAGCTTCAGCCCCGTGTAGAGGATGGTGCGCTTGGCGCGGTTGGGCGCATAGAGCAGGTGGTGGTAAAACACCATCGAGCGGAGCGCTTCCCAAATTTCCTCTTTCGACGTGGCGGGAAAATAATGCCGGATCACCGAAGCCGCTTCCTTGGTGGGATGCACCGAGGCGATGAGATCCTCCGTCAGCGGATCTTTGCCCTCCTGCACCAGCAGATAGCGGTCAAATTCCCCTTCGATTTCGGCGTGGCTGACGCCGCTTTGGGTGATTTTTTCGTCAATGTAGCCGTGGCAGGCGACGTCCAGCGCAAAGTGGCACAAGAATCCGTAAAGATAGGCGGTATCCTCCGGCAGCCATTCGTGGCGGATCAGTTTTTTGCCCGCCGGTTCAAAAAAGGAGCGGCCGGAACGCTCGTGCAAAATGCCGCCCATGCGGCCTAATTTGTTGCGGAAGAGGGGGCGGTAATAAAACAAAATATCCGGTCCGTGAAGACCGATGGCAAACAGATTTTTGTGCTGTGCCACAAGTTCCTGCTGCGGGGCGGGGAGCTTTTGGAAAACGGCTTCCCCAAAGCGGTAGTGCGCGTAGGTGGACGGCATGGTTCTTCTCCATTTCTTCGAGGGTGAAAATCTCTACTATCATCATAACGGAAAAAACAGTTTTTGTCTATCAAATCTTTGCAAAATGTGCAGAAAAAGAAAAAGCCGCCGTGCAGTTTGCACGGCGGCGTTTGAGCGTTTAGTCCAAATATCCGTCTTCCTGGAAGGCGTTCCATTTTTTGTAAAACGAGCGTTCGCTGACGTAATGATATACCAAAGCAAGGGCGGCAATGACCAGTGTCACCAGTCCTAAAATCAGCGTCACCGTTGAAATCACGGACCCGCACGGTCTGCGTCTGGATTTGCTCATAAAAAAACCCTCTTTCTTTTCCGTTCTTTTGTTGCTTTTATCATACCCGAAAAAACGTCCGCTGTCAATCCAAAGAAAGAAGGGCGCGAAAATTTTACAAATAAAAGCAAAAACAGCCGTTCTGTGAGAGGAACAGAACAGCCGCTTTCCAGATCTATTTATTTGTTGCTTGCGTTGAGTTTCAGAGCGAGCTCAGATTTTTTGTGAGCAGCGGTATTTTTATGCATAATACCTTTCGCAGCAGCCTGGTCGATGCGTTTGAATGCGAAACGAACCAGTTCTTCTTTGTTTTCAGCGTTTGCTTCGAGCGCTGCGTTCGCCTGTTTCAGAACGGTTTTCAGATTCGATTTGATTGCTTTGTTTCTCAGCGTTTTGGTTGCGCTGACAATGACTCTTTTCTTTGCGGATTTAATCTGCGGCATTGTAACACCCTCCTTTTTTACATAAACGAAAACGTTTTGCACACGCTAACGTTATCGGACTACTCGCGGGCCGCTGAGACACCACCAAGCCCACGACAACAAGAATAATCATAGCATGAACGATTCGGAAAATCAAGTGGTTTCCGAAAAAAATTGAAAAAAAGAGGCGTTTTCATGAAAAATGTGCACAGGATGCCGCGTACCGATTTGGCGCTTGAGCGAATTGACCGGAGCATGCCGCTGCCGCCGGGCGTGCGCTGCGAAGAAGAAGCAATCGGCACGCTGTTAGCTACCCGCATCACCATTGAAACCGACGAAGCGGCAAGCGTTATGGGAAAACCCGTGGGGCAGTATCTCACACTGGAACCGGCCGATTTTAAGCTGCCAAGCCAAGATGTCGAGGAGGATGCGTCGGCACTGGCAAAAACGTTGTCAAAGTGGCTGCCAAAGGACGGGCTGGTACTCGTCGCAGGGCTTGGAAATGAGGGAATGACCCCGGACGCTCTGGGGCCGCTTTGCACCAAGCGCATTTTGGCAACCCGCCATCTCATTGGGATGCTCCAGGAAGAAGCCGAGTGGGTGCATGCCCTGCGTTCCGTGGCGGCGCTTTCCCCCGGCGTGCTGGGGCAGACGGGGGTAGAAACGGCGGAGCTGCTGGGCGCGGTGTGCCGCGCCATCCATCCGGCAGCCGTCGTGGTGGTGGACGCGTTGGCGGCGGCAAGTCTGGACCGGTTGGGGCGCACGGTGCAGCTTTGCGATTCAGGCATTTCTCCCGGTT
>CALXIC010000070.1 GCA_944388265.1 uncultured Clostridia bacterium
GTTGATCACGATACTTCTTTTGCTGCTATTGATTTTGCTGGTAGTTTGCCGGTGAAAGGGCGGTGCGCTTTCTGAAAAAGAGCTGCGGTCTTTTGCTGCCGCGCTGTCGGAGGAGCAGCAGCGCACCGCCAAGCAGCAGGCATCGATGATTCAAATGCAGTTTGAGATGCAGTCGCGCGCATCCGAACAGCAGTCCACACAGCTTGCCAATTCCGTCCATCTTCAGCTGGGGCAGTTTGAAAAAAGGCTTGCAACCCTGGAGACGACCAACGAGCAAAAACTTTCGGAACTGCGCCTGACGATGGAACGGCAGCTCTTGAGCCTTCAGGAAGGCAACGACCGCAAGCTGTCGCAGATTCAGCAGACGGTGGATGAAAAGCTTCAAAATACCCTCAATGAAAAGATGCGCCAGGTCAGCGCGCAGCTTCAAGAGGTCTATAAGGGCTTAGGCGAAATGCAAACGCTCGCCACCGGTGTCGGCGATTTGAAAAAAGTGCTCTCCAATGTGAAAACCCGCGGCATTTTGGGCGAGATTCAGCTGGGCGCGATTTTGCAGGAAATTTTGGCGCCGGAACAGTATGAAACGAACGTGGCGGTCGTGAAGGGCAGCCGCAACCGCGTGGAGTTTGCGGTCAAATTTCCAAAGGACGACGGCGGATTTGTCTATCTGCCCATCGACTCGAAATTTCCGGGCGATACCTATCAGCATCTGCTGGATGCGTACGATACCGGTTCGGCAGAAGAGGTGGCGCGCGCTGCAAAGGAACTGTCCGACCGGCTGAAACAATGCGCCAAAGACATCCACGAAAAATATATCGATCCGCGCACCACTACCAGTTTTGGTATTCTCTTTTTGCCGTTTGAGGGGCTTTATGCCGAAGCGGTGAACCGCGGCATGGTGGAAGAGCTCCAGCGGCTGTATCAGATCAATCTGGCGGGTCCGTCGACGATGGCGGCACTCTTAAATTCACTGCAAATGGGCTTTCGCACTCTTGCGATTCAAAAGCGCAGCCACGAAGTGTGGCAGGTGCTCGGAGCGGTGAAAGGGGAGTTTGACAAGTACAGCCAAGTGCTCGTCAAAGCGCAGCAGCATCTCAGCCAGGCGAGCGACGATTTGGACAAGCTGGTGGGCACTCGCACCAAAGCGGTGATGCACCAGCTTCGAAAGATTGAACTGCCCGAGACCAGCGCGAAAGAGCGCGAACGGCTGTTTTCTTTGGATGCGGCCGATGACAAAGAAGAATAAAATTCAAACGTGATCTAAATGGTACAAACGGAAAGTTTGGATCAAACCTTTTCAAAGGTTTGCGCTTTCCAAAGGCGGCGCCTTTGGCCGCTTTCCGCAGAAAGCGGAATCTTTTTGTGCCGCAAATGAGGAAAGGGTAAAAAACAATCCGGTGAACTGTTTTAAGGGAAACCCTCGTCAGGGGATTCCCTCAGTTTATTGCAAACATATTGATTTCTACAAAAAAAGAGCGGTCTTTTTGACCGCTCTTTTTTATCGTTTTTACAGCATCCGCACACGAATGATTTCTTTTGCCTGCTGCAAAGTGGCAAGCAGTTCGTCCGAAATTTCGCTGTTGGTGTCCAACATGGTGTAGGCATAATTGCCGCGGGACTGATTCAACATGTTTTCGATGTTGATGCCGTCTTCCGAGAAGCGGGTAGAAATCTTCGCGATCACGGCCGGGACGTTTTGATGGATGATGCACACGCGATGCGCACCGCTGCGCGGCATCACGGCGTTCGGGAAGTTCACGGAATGCACGATGTTGCCGTCTTCCAGATAATCCATCAGTTCTTTAGCCGCCATCTTGGCGCAGTTGTCTTCCGATTCCGGCGTGGAGGCGCCCAGATGGGGCAGGGCAATGACCCCTTTGACGCCCAGCAACGCATCTTCCGCAAAGTCGGTGACGTAAGCGGAGAGTTTACCGTTTTCCAGCGCCGCACAAACGTCCGCCGTATCGACCAGACCGCCGCGCGCAAAGTTTAAGATGCGCGCGCCCGTTTTCATGAGTGCAATGGACGATTCATTGACCATCCCTTTGGTTTCTTTGGTCTGTGGCACATGCAGGGTGAGGTAGTCGCTTTGCTGGAAGATTTCGTTGAGGCTCGTGACGTGTTTGACCTCGCTCGAAAGATTCCATGCGCCGTCCACGCTGATGAACGGGTCATATCCCAAGACCTTCATGCCAAGGGCTGCCGCCGCGTTTGCGACCAGCACACCGATGGCGCCCAGCCCGATCACGCCCAGCGTTTTGCCGGCGATTTCCGGGCCGATGAACTGGCTTTTTCCTTTTTCCACCAGTTTGGTCACTTCGTCGCCCTGTCCTTTGAGGGTCTGTACCCATTGGAGCGCATCCGGCACTTTGCGCGAGGAGATGAGCATCCCCAAAATGACAAGTTCCTTGACGGCATTGGCATTAGCGCCCGGCGTGTTGAAGACGACGATTCCCTGTTCTGCACAGCGATCCACCGGAATGTTGTTGACGCCCGCGCCCGCGCGTCCGATGGCGAGCAGGTTGTCGGCAAATTCCATCTCATGCATCGACGCCGAGCGCACCAAAATGGCGTCCGGCCGTTCGATGTCGGCGTGGTAGATATATTTTTGACGGTCAAAGCGTTCCAGGCCGACCGGCGAGATTTTATTCAAAAGTCCGATTTGAAACATGCTTAGTTTCCTCCTTACGTGTGGTCGGCTTCAAATTTTTTCATGAAGTCCACCAGATATTCCACGCCTTCTTTCGGCATGGCGTTGTAGATCGATGCGCGCATCCCGCCGACCGAGCGGTGGCCTTTGATGTTTTCGATGCCCGCTTCTTTGGCTTTGGCGACAAATTCTTTGTCCAGCGCGTCATCACCGGTGACAAACGGAACGTTCATCAGCGAGCGGTCTTCTTTGCGCACGGTGCCGCGGAATAGTTTGGACGAATCCAGGAAATCATAGAGGATAGCGGCTTTTTCTTCGTTGCGGCGCTTCATTTCTTCCAGCCCGCCCAGTTTTTTGATCCACTGGAACACCTTGCCGCAGATATAAATGCCGTAGCACGGCGGCGTGTTGTAGAGGGAATCGGCGTCTGCCTGCGTTTTGTACTGCAGCATGGTGGGCACCGTTTTCGGCAGATCGTCGCGGATCAAGTCTTCGCGGATGATCGCGATGACAACGCCCGCAGGGCCGATGTTTTTCTGTGCGCCGCCGTAGAGCATGCCGTATTTGGTCACGTCCACCGGTTCCGACAGGAAGCAGGACGAGATATCCGCCACCAGCGGTTTTCCTTTGGTGTTCGGCAGTTCGTGGAACACGGTGCCGTAGATGGTGTTGTTTTGGCAGATGTAGACGTAGTCCGCGTCTTCATCAATCGGCAGATCGGAACAATCGGGAATATACGAAAACGTCTGGTCTTCCGAGGACGCAATTTTGACCGCTTTGCCGAAGCGCTGCGCTTCCTGATACGCTTTTTTGGCCCATTGCCCGGTGACGATGTAGTCGGCAACGCCGTTTTTCATGAGGTTCAGCGGTACAGCGGCAAACTGCTGCGAGGCACCGCCCTGTAAAAAGAGCACTTTGTAGTTGTCCGGAATCTGCATCAGTTCCCGCAGGTCAGCTTCAGCGGTTTGAATGATTTCTTCAAACGCTTTGGAGCGGTGACTCATTTCCATCACGGACATGCCGGTACCTTTGTAATCCAGCATTTCTTCGGCTGCTTCGCGCAGGACTTCTTCCGGTAAAACCGCAGGTCCGGCGGAAAAATTGTACACTCGTTTCATGATAATCTCTCCTTTGTGCAGGGAACAAATTTTCGTTCCTTTTTTCAGATGATATTACTTATTATAAGTTTATTTTACTATTCGGTCAATGGTACACGTGAAAATGAAGGCAATCTTGGTTGTTTGCACAAAGATGTTGAAAAAATATCGGGTAATCGATGATTTTTTTGACAATTTTGCTATCAAAATGCAAGGAAAAGTACTTCCTGCGCATATTTTCCTGCGCGCCGGACATACTGAAAACAGCATTTTTCATAGAAAGGAAACGTGTTACGATGCAAAATCAGGAACATCCAAAAGAATCCGGCAAGAATCTTGGATTTTATGCAGCAAGCGGCATTTGCCTGTTGACCTTGGTTGCCGCCATCGGCGTGGGAATCAGCGGTTTGGGAAAAGAATCCGCAAACGAAGCGCAGGTTTCGGTCGCGGAAGAAACCGAACCGACAGGCGCCACCACTTCCGATCTCACCGTTTCGGAAGAGGAAGACGAAACCTCCGAACAAAATGTGGTCACCATTGGCGGCGGTCTCGATACGTCCAGCGAAGAGACCGAGGAAACCTTTGCTTCGGAAGAAGCCGAAGAAACCGCCACCGAATCGCAGCCTGATCCGGCGCCCAGCTTTGCGCTTCCGGTGGAAGGCGAAATCCTGACGGAATATTCCGACGGCGAACTCGTCAAAAACGAAACGCTGGGCGAATGGCGCACGCATGACGGCATCGACATTGCCGCGGCGGCCAATACGCCGGTGAAAGCGGCGGCGGACGGAACCGTGACAGAAGTCAAGGAAGATCCGCTTTGGGGAATGTGCGTCACCATCAGCCACGACGGCGGTTATCAGACGTTTTATCAGGGTCTGAAGAGCCGCGTGGAAGTTTCCGAAGGAGCGGCGATTGCCGTTGGAGAGATCTTGGGCTATGTCGGCACAACGGCAGAAGCGGAACTGAGTTTGGACCCGCATCTGCATTTTGCCGTACAGAAAGACGGCGCCTGGGTGGATCCGGCAAGCGTCATTTCTTCGGGATCATAAGGAAAGGGCGTGTCCAAAAGGGCACGCCTTTTGCGCGCCTGATTGACAAGTTTTGGGAATCTGCTACAATGAAAGAAATAGAAAAAACAGACGGCTTTGGCTGTCGGTTTGATCGGTGCGCAAAGGAGAATGAACATGAAAGAAGGAAGTGCTTCCGTGCGGTTGACGGAAGGCCCGATTTGGAAGCGGCTCGTGGCGTTTGCGATTCCGCTGTTTTTTGGCAATTTGTTTCAGCAGCTCTACAATACGGCGGACTCGCTGATTGTCGGGAATTTTCTCGGCAGTGATGCGCTGGCGGCAGTCAGTTCTTCGGGCAGTCTGATTTTTTTGATGGTCGGCTTTTTCAACGGCATTTCACTGGGCGCCGGGGTCGTCATCGCGCGGTATTTCGGCGCAAAGGATGACGAGCTGGTCCAGCGCGCGGTACATACGACGATTGCATTCGGCTTTGTCGCGGGGGCGCTGTTGATGGGCATCGGTTTGGTGCTGGCGCCGCAGATGCTGCGCTGGATGGGAACGCCCGCCGATGTCATGGTCAACTCGACGGTGTATTTCCGCGTGTATTTCTGCGGGTCGATCGCCTTTGTGCTTTACAATGCCTGCGTGGGTATTTTGCAGTCGGTGGGGGACAGCCGCCACCCGCTTTATTATCTGATTGTCTCCTCGGCGCTAAACATCGTTTTGGACTTGGTGTTTGTCGGGGTGTTTGGCTTTGGCGTGGGTTCTGCTGCGCTGGCAACCATTATTTCGCAGTTTGTGAGCGCGGTGCTCTGCCTGTTCCGTCTGTGCCGAGTCAATGAAATTTACCGCGTTTCTCTCCGCCGGATTCGGTTTGATCTGCCGATGATGCGTCAGATCATCGCCAACGGTTTGCCGGCAGGGGTGCAAAACTCCATCATTTCCTTTGCAAACGTGGTCGTGCAGTCCAACATCAACCAGTTTGGGAAGATGGCGGTCGCAGGTTGCGGGGCGTATGCCAAAATCGAAGGATTCGGTTTTCTGCCGATCACCTGTTTTGCCCTTTCCATGACCACCTTCATCAGTCAAAACCTCGGGGCAAAGGAATATGAGCGTGCGAAAAAGGGTGCGGTCTTTGGCGTCATTTGTTCGATGGTGCTGGCAGAAATTGTGGGTATCGTCATCAATCGTACCGCGCCGTGGCTGATTGCCGCGTTCAGCCAGACGCCCGAGGTCATCGAGTTTGGCACCTTGCAGGCGCGTACGGTGACGCTGTTTTACTGCCTGCTGGCATTTTCGCACTGCGTTGCGGGCATCATGCGCGGCGCCGGACGGGCGACGGTGCCGATGTTTGTGATGATGTGCTGCTGGTGCATCATCCGGGTGCTCTATATCACCGTCACCGTTCATTTTATTCCGCAAATCCAGGTGGTATTCTGGGCGTACCCGATTACCTGGACGCTCAGCTCGGTCGTCTTTTTGTTCTTCTTGCTGCGCACCGACTGGGTGCACACCTATGACACCTCGCCCGGACGCGGATGACCGTTTGTGATTGTTTCGAATACTTCGTATAAAAAAATCCCTCTGCCGCAGGAAAAACCTGCGGCAGAGGGATTTTATCATAGAAGGTCCATATTCGGTAAAGAGTATTTTTTGCCGGAATTATTCTTCTTCTGCTTCTGCAGATGCAGCTTCTTCGGCAGCCAATTCCTGTAAAACCAATTCTTTCTGATAGGCTTCCAGAATCGTTTCTTCGAGATATTTGCGTCCTTCCGCGGAAATCGGGTGGACGACATCCCGGAATGTTCCGTTTTCTTCCCGGCGGCTGGGCATTGCGACAAACAGGCGGTTGGGTCCTTCGATTACTTTAATGTCATGAATTGCCAGCGCGTTGTCGATCGTGATGGAAATCACGGCGCGAAGTCTCCCTTCGTTGACCAGTTTTCGAATGCGAATATCCGTAATCGTCATGTTGCTTCCCCCATTGTTTTACTCGTTCTCATTTTCTGTAATTTATTGGAATGTCCTTATCATAATGGAAAAAAGTGAGTGGTTTTCAAAAAGAATATGACTAAACTGTAAAATGAACCGCAGGATTCTGGTTTTTTCTATCCATTGTGACAAAACTCTTCCGGAAAAAAGGCTGTTCAAGTTTTGGGCTTTGTGTTATACTGAAAAAAACGGGTTGTTTGCCCGGTGACGGAGGTTTCACTTTATGAATTTATCCGATAGTATTTTAAACGGTAAAAAACATATTCATTTCATTGGCATCGGCGGATCGGGCATGTATCCGCTGGCGCAGATTCTGCATGCGCAGGGATATTACCTGACCGGTTCGGACAACAACCCGACCGATACACTCGAAAAGGTCAAGGAGATGGGCATCCCCGTCTTTTTGGGACAGCGCGCTGAAAATATTGAAGGGGCGGATCTCATTGTGCACACCGCCGCCATCATGGCGGATAATCCGGAACTCATCGCCGCAAAGGAAAGCGGCGTGCCGCTTTTGGAACGTGCCGATCTGCTGGGCATTTTGACTTCTCATTTTCAGGATGCGCTTTGCATCAGCGGCACGCACGGAAAAACGACGGTTTCGTCCATGCTGACGGAGATATTACTCCATGCCGGCGCCGACCCGACGGCGGTCATCGGCGGCAAGCTCACCTCCATCGGCGGCAGCGGACGCGTGGGGAGCACCGAACACATGGTGTGCGAATCTTGCGAATTCTGCGACCATTTCCTCAAGCTTTACCCCGACGTGGCTTGTATTTTGAACATCGACGAAGACCACATGGAATATTTCAAAACGCTCGACCGGCTGATCGCATCGTTCCATACCTTTGCAAAAAATGCCACCCGTGCGGTGGTCTGCAACGGCGACGACGCCAACACCATGCGCGCGGTGGAAGGGCTGGAAAAACCCGTTATCACCTTCGGCTTTGCCGAAACCAACGATTACTATCCCGCACAGGTGGAACATTTGGGCGGCGTGCACACCCGTTTTGTGCTGATGCACCGCGGCGAAGCTGTCGCACCGATTGATTTGTGGGTGCCCGGACGGCACAACCAGCTCAATGCGTGCGCGGCTTGCATCTGCGCGTTGCTGGCAGGTGTTTCGCCCGAAGATCTGACCCGCGGCATGAACGAATTCCGCGGCGCCGGACGCCGGTTCGAAGTGCGCTATCACAACCAGGGCATCACCGTTGCCGACGATTACGGCCACCATCCGGCAGAAATCGGTGCAACCTTAAAGGCGGCAAAAGAGTTGGACTATCAGCGCATCATTGCCGTGCATCAGCCCTTTACCTATTCGCGTACGCTGCGCTTGATGGATGAATTTGCCGAAGTGCTGCAGCTGGCGGATGTGGTTGTCCTTTCCGAAATCATGGGTTCGCGTGAAAAGAACACACAGGGCGTTTATACCAAAGATCTGGCGGCAAAGATTCCGGGCTGCATCTGGTATCCGGAATTTCCGGAAATTGCGGATTATGTCGCGTCCATCGCACAGCCGGGCGATCTGATCATCACCTTTGGCTGCGGCGACGTCAACAAGTGCAACGACATGATTGTGGCTCGTTTGAAAGCGAAAGAAAACAACTGAGTATTTGGGAGCATATGCGAGCATTTAAGAGCTATATCTAGTATGAACGAGATATTAGCTTTTAAGATTTGACGTTTTTTGCATTCTTTTTGGCAAATTTGACCCAAAACCGTATTTGAAGAATGCGTGGTTTTTTCGTATAATGTAGCCATGATCCAAGGGATCCCAAACGCCGCACCGGATCAGTTTGCGGCACATGATTTTGAATTCATCGGAAAGGAGGAATCGGGTATGCTATCACCATCCACCATGATGACCATTTTTTGGGGTGTATTATTTGTAGCCTTTGTGATTGCCGAAACGGCCACGGTGCAGCTGATTTGCATTTGGCTTGCCGCCGGTTCGCTGGCAAGTTTTCTGGTGTCGTTTTTCGTGCCGAACATTATGGTGCAAACCGTCATTTTTGTGGTGGTTTCCACACTGCTTTTGGTGTTCACTCGTCCGCTTCTGAAAAAATTTATTACCCCGAAAAGGGTGAAAACCAATGCGGATAGCCTGGTTGGGCGCGAAGCGATTGTTTCGCAGACGATTGATAATCTGCGCGGAACCGGCCGGATTATGGCCGATGGCTTAAGCTGGAATGCCCGCAGTGACGACCCTGGAACGGTGATCGCCCCGAATGAAGTGGTGGTGATTTCACGCATTGAAGGGGTTACCGCTTTTGTCAGCCGTCAGGAAACCATTTCTGAATAATCTTCATCGGTACAACAGGAAAAGGAGAATTTGTTATGATTGCTGGTATCGTTTTATTGCTGCTCATTTTGTTTATCATCATCTTTTTGATCTCCCGCATCAAGATTGTTCCGCAGGCGCAGGAATACGTCATCGAACGTCTTGGATCGTATTCCACCACTTGGACCACCGGGCTTCACCTGCTGGTGCCGTTTGTGGACCGCATTGCGAAAAAGGTGTCCTTGAAAGAAGTAGTGGTGGACTTCCGTCCGCAGCCGGTGATTACGAAGGATAACGTGACGATGCAGATCGACTCCGTCGTCTTCTATCAGGTCACCGACCCGAAACTGTACACCTATGGCGTAGAACGCCCGCTGGTTGCGATTGAAAACCTCACGGCAACGACCTTGCGTAACATCATCGGCGAACTGGAACTGGACGCCACGCTCACCTCGCGTGATCACATCAACAGCCAGATCACGTCGATTTTGGACCAGGCGACCGACCGCTGGGGCATCAAGATCAACCGTGTGGAACTGAAAAACATCCTGCCGCCGGCAGAAATTCAGGACGCCATGGAAAAACAGATGAAGGCGGAACGTGAACGCCGTGAAACGATGCTGCGCGCCGAAGGGGAAAAACGTTCCTCCGTGCTGGTCGCAGAAGGCAAAAAGCAGGCACAGATTTTGGGTGCAGAAGCGGAAAAAGAAGCGAAGATTCTCCGCGCGGAAGCAGAAAAACAGGCGATGATTCTCCATGCAGACGCGGTACGGGAACAGAAAATCCGTGAAGCGCAGGGTGAAGCGGAAGCGATTGCCGCCGTGCAGAAAGCGCTGGCAGAGAGCATCGAGATGCTCAACAAAGCCGACCCGCAGCAAAACGTGTTGGCGCTCAAGAGCCTCGAAGCGTTTGCCAAAGCAGCGGACGGCAAAGCAACCAAGCTCATCATTCCGAGCGAAATTCAAAGCTTTGCAGGACTCGCGGCAAGTGCCGGCGAACTGTTCCAGGCGACCAAACCGGAAACTCCGGAAAACTAATCATTGCGATACAAGAAAAGGCGTGCCTTACGGCATGCCTTTTCTTTTTTGCACCAATGGGTCTTGGCGGTCATAGAATGGAGCACGAGAATGTCACACGGGATAGGGGGAGATTGGTATGACGTTTTTGTTGGTCGGCGGTGATGAACGTCAGGTGTATCTGGCAAAACGGCTGGCCGTATCCAATCGTGTGCTGCTGTATGGAATGGGGGAGCAGGCGCTGAGTGTTCCCGGCGGGGAGATTTTGCGTTTTCCGGAAGCCGCACAGCTGCGTGAGGTCGAGGTGTTGGTGCTGCCGGTTCCGGCCATTCGTCCGGACGGAAACATTTATGCGCCGTTTTCACAGATTAAATTAGAGCTCTTGCCGCTGCTTCAGATGCTGCCGGCAGGCGTGCGCGTGTTGGGCGGAAAGATTGGGCCCGTTTGCGCGGCACAGATTGCGTCCTGCGGGTTTACCTATGAAGATGTGCTGCTGCGGGAGGATTTTGCGGTGAAAAATGCGGTGCCGACCGCAGAGGGCACCATTCAGATTTTGATGGAAGAACTGCCGCAGACCATCGACGGGATGAAGATTTTGTTGGTTGGAAGCGGGCGCATCTCCAAAATTCTGCGCCGCAAGCTGCACGCGCTGGGTGCTGCGGTTTCGGTGTGCTGCCGCCGTTCAGAGGAAGCGGCATGGGCGCTGGCGGACGGATGCGAGGTGCTGGAACCGGAAGCGCTGGCATCCTGTGTCCGTTTAGCCGATGCGGTCATCAATACCGTGCCCGCCAAACTGCTCACCGAGCCGGTGCTGCGCCAGATCCGGCCGCAGACCCTGGTAATCGATTTGGCGTCCGCCCCGGGCGGGGTGCAGTGGCCGGCGGCATCCGCCTTGGGGGTGCGCACCATCTGGGCGCAGTCGCTGCCCGGAAAATGCGCGCCGGAGCGTGCGGGCGAAATCCTGTACGAAACCGTTTGCCGGATCCGAAAGGAGTGGGAACATCATGGCCAGTAAACCGACGCTGGGCTTTTGCGTGACCGGTTCGTTTTGCACCTTTGAACCGGTGTTTCAACAGATGGAGGCCCTGCGGGACACCTACGAGATTTTACCGATTTTTTCCTTCAATGCCGCCGCACTCGATACCCGATTCGGGAAAGCGGCCGATCATTTGAAGCGGGTGGAGGAGATCTGCGGACGCAAGGTGCTCTGTACATTAGCCGACGTGGAGCCCATCGGCCCGAAAAAGATGACCGACATCTTGGTCGTGGCACCCTGCACCGGCAATACGCTTGCAAAGCTTGCCAACAGCATCACCGATACCCCGGTGACCTTGGCGGTGAAGAGTCACCTGCGCGGCAAAAAGCCGGTGGTGATCGCCGTATCCACCAACGACGCCCTGTCCGGCAGCGCCAAAAACATCGGGCACTTGCAAAACTTCAAGCATTTTTATTTTGTGCCCTACCGGCAGGATCAGCCGGACGCCAAACCGACCTCGCTGGTTGCAGATTTTACGCTGCTGCGTGAAACGCTTTACTTTGCCGCCCGCGGCGAACAACTTCAGCCGATGGTTCGAAAAATATGATTGACAACTTCCTCTGTTCCCGATATAGTGAAAAGGAACAGAGGAATTGTTTTTCGCTGGATTGTGACAACCATGCGGACATTTTTGATGCAGAGAAAGGGTTTGGTATGAAACGATATTTGATGAGGGGCGGTCTTTCGGTATTTGATTCGTTTTCTCCTTTGCACGTACTTGCAAACAACTCGATTGGCGACAATGTGGGAAATTTATTGTATGCCTATGGCTGTTTTCGCACGCTGTTTACGGAAGATACCTCCATTGATCTGGATTATTATCGCGCAGAAGCGGGTTATTCCAAAAAGGAAATCGACGCAATCAATGAAACGTACGACGCCTATCTTCTGCCCATGGCGGATGCATTTCGTCCGGACTTTAAAGGCAAACTGGAAACCTATACGTCGATCATTCGTCAGCTGAAGATTCCGGTTTATCTCGTCGGGGTTGGCGTGCGTGCGCCCTATGAACCCAATTTGCAGGATGGGTTGCCGGTAGACCGGGAAGCAAAAGCGTTTGTGAAAGCCATCTTGGATCACTCTGCAATGGTGGGGCTGCGCGGTCAGATTACAGGAGATTATCTCAAGCACTTGGGATTCCGTGAGGAAATCGACTACACGGTCATTGGCTGTCCCTCCATGTATGCCAGAGGACGGAAGC
>CALXIC010000071.1 GCA_944388265.1 uncultured Clostridia bacterium
GGTCAGATGATCCCCCTCTAAGCGAGGGATTGCATCTTCAAAATAACCGTTGACCACCGACATCTGTTGTTTGAGCGTCCACACCAACTGCGGAAAATAACTCAAATCAAAATCGGTTGGAAGATAACGGGGATGGATTTGAAATTTTTGCAGGCTGCACGATTCCTTCACCGCATCCGCAAGCTGCTGAAGGGTCTGTTTTTGCTGAATATGATAAAACCGTACATCCGCCGACAAAATACGCGCTTTTTCCTGCACTTCCAGGCGCAGCAATTCCCCATCTTCCAAAATCGCTTCAAACGGCGCCGTATCGGACAAATATTTTCCAAAGAGCTGACTAAAATTCGTACTCAAAATTTCACCGAGTCCTTATCATTACATCGCATCAATTTCCGCCAGAAGTTCGGCAATGATCCGATCTTCCGGAATTTTTCGAATAATTTCGCCTTTTTTGATCAATACGGCACAGCCATCGCCGCCGGCGATGCCGATGTCCGCTTCTTTCGCTTCGCCCGGGCCATTGACCACACAGCCCATGACCGCGACTTTCAGATTCTTTTTGCAGTCGCGAAGCGCTTCTTCCACCTGGTTGGCAAGCGAAATCAAATCAATTTTCGTCCGACCGCACGTCGGGCAGGAAACGATCTGCACCCCCTCCGTATGGAGATCCAGTGCCTTTAAAATATCTTTTGCCGCATAAATTTCACGAACCGGATCGGCCGTGAGAGAAACGCGAATGGTGTCGCCGATTCCTTTGAGCAGCAAGCTGCCAATGCCGATCGATGATTTAATGAGTCCCATCCGTTCCGTTCCGGCTTCCGTGACCCCCAAATGCAGGGGATAATCACACTGCTCGGCGAGCAATTCATACGCGCGGACCATGAGCGGAACGGTGGATGATTTGATCGAAATCACAATATCATCAAAATCAAATTTTTCCAGAAGGCGCACGTGATACAGCGCACTTTCGACCAATGCTTCGGGCGTCGGGCTTCCGTACTTTTCCAAAATGTGCTTTTCCAAGCTGCCGGAATTGACCCCTACGCGAATCGGGATGCCGCGCTGACGGCAGCAATCCGCCACGGCTTTGACCCGGTCGTCCGATCCGATATTGCCCGGATTGATGCGGATTTTGTCAATCCCTGCTTCGGCACACGCCAGCGCCAAGCGGTAATCAAAATGAATATCGGCGACCAGCGGAATAGAAATTTCCTTTTTGATTGCCTCCACCAAACGAACCGCTTCCTGATTCGGGATGGCGACCCGCACAATTTCGCAGCCAGCCTTTTCCAGCTGTTTGGCTTGACGAACATTTCCCGCCACGTCTTCCGCAGGAACGTTGAGCATCGACTGAATATAAATCGACCCGTTGCCGAAGGTCAGATTTTTCAAAGCGACCGGTTTTACCTTACGCATGACAATTCCTCCTAAAATAACTGAAACAGATCCTTTGCCGTGATAAATACCATCAAAAGCATCAGCAAAATCATCCCCGCCGCATGGACATACGCTTCATACTTGCGGTTGACCGGGCGGCGAATCACCATTTCGATCACCACAAACAACAACCGTCCGCCGTCCAGCGCTGGAATCGGCAAGAGGTTGAAAATCCCCAGATTGATGGTCAAAAAGACGCAGAGCAGCAGCAGCGACTCCATGCCATAGCTGACCGCTTCAGACACCGCAGTGCCCACACCGACCGGTCCGGAAAGCTCCGTAAAAGCAATCTTCCCAGTGACCAGATCCACAAACGAATCCCAGATCAGCCGCCCATAAGTGATGCTGCTGCGGAAAGCATAGGAAAGCGACCGAGGCACCGAGTTGTTTTGGGAATAGACATAAAAGTCAATATAAAGCGATTTGATTCCATCTTCCGATTCCGTCGTCTGAAAGGTCACATCCTCCAGGCGCACACGCTCTCCGTCTCGAAGCACGACGATCGTCCGATCGGGCGTTGAACTGTCGTTTAAGAGATAGGACATGATGTCCATCGTGGTAAACACGCGATGACCGTTGATGGACAAAATCTCATCGTCTACCTGAAGTCCTTCACGATTGGTGACCGCATCTTCCTGAAACGCAGCAATGGTATTGGTTGCCAGCGTTTCCTGCGGAAGGGTAATCGCAAACAAAATCAAAAAGCCGAGCAAAAGATTCATCACAGCGCCTGCTGCCAGCACACAAAAACGCTTCCATGCTTTTTGGTTGCAAAAGGCCCGCGGATCTGCCGATTCTTCGTCTTCCCCCTCCAAGCTCACGTAACCGCCAATGGGAAAAGCCCGCAAAGTAATCGTCGTTTCATGTTTGTTGCTTTGCAGCAATTTCGGACCCATACCGATGGAAAATTCCTGCACACGAATGTGAAAGCATTTTGCCACAATAAAATGTCCAAATTCATGAATGAAAATCAAAACCGCAAAAATCAGCACGGTCAGCACAATAGTGACGAATGTAGATTCCATAAAACCGCCTTATACCAAATCACGAATGTAGGCTCTAGCCTTCTGGTCCGTCTCTAAAATGTCTTGAAGTGTAAAGTGATCCAGATTGTCAAACGATTGCAACGCAGACCAAACGAGATCGCCGATATCCAGGAAAGAAATCTTTCCATCCAAAAACAGCGCAACGGCCTGTTCATTGGCACCATTTACCACCGTGGGCAAAATGCCGCCCTGCCGAATGGCTTCTTTACAAGCTTTGAGACAGCGGAAAGTCTCCTCATCCGGTTTTGCAAAGCTAAGCGTCGGATAATCAAAAATATTGAGTCGTTTCCCCGGGCAGGGTTTCCGCGCCGGATAGGTCAGCGCATATTGAATCGGGATTTTCATATCCGGTGCGCCAAGCTGTGCAATCACTGCATGGTCTTCAAATTCGACCGCA
Organism: uncultured Clostridia bacterium; assembly: GCA_944388265.1. Taxonomy (GTDB): domain Bacteria; phylum Bacillota; class Clostridia; order Oscillospirales; family Ruminococcaceae; genus CALXIC01. The sequence continues at coordinate 2,881 of CALXIC010000071.1, forward strand.
GAATGGATGACGCTCTCCCGATGCACCACAATTTCAATCTGATCGGGCTGCAAATCAAAAAGCCACATCGCTTCGATGAATTCCAAGCCCTTATTCATCAGCGTGGCAGAGTCCGTGGTAATTTTAGCACCCATCGACCAGTTCGGATGATTGAGCGCCTGCGCAACCGTGACAGACTGTAATTCCTCTCTGGTTTTCCCATAAAACGGACCGCCGGAAGCCGTCAGCAAAATCTTCTCTATCTTATTCCCTTCATTGCCCTGTAATGACTGAAAGATCGCGGAATGTTCGCTGTCCACCGGATAAATCGGGACATTGTTTTGCTTTGCCGCATTCAACACCAATTTCCCGCCGGTTACCAGCGTTTCTTTATTGGCGAGCGCCAAGTCTTTTTTCGCCTCAATCGCCGCAAGCGTGGGCTGAAGCCCGATCATGCCAACGACGGAATTTAAAACCGTCGTCGCTTCATCCATCGAAGCGAGTTCACAAAGCCCGTCCATACCGGTGACAATTTCTACGGAGCAATCGGCCACACGCTGTTTCAAATCTTCATAGCAGGACTCGTCGTAGATGCAGACCTTTTTCGGATGAAAAAGACGAATCTGTTCTTCCAGCTTCGAAACGCTGCGGTTTGCCGCCAAACCGCAAACCTCAAATCCCTGTGCTTGGCAAACTTCCAGTGCCTGTGTGCCGATTGAACCGGTTGAACCCAAAATGCTGATTACTTTTTCACTCATGAAATCCCTTCCTTAAATGACAGAATGTCTGCTGCTGCAAAAAAATGCAGCAGCAGACCTCAACACAGTTAATAGAGTACCATTACAAAAGGACAGCTCGCGTAGGTGACATACACAAAGGGGGCGATGAACAAAATACTGTCAAAGCGGTCCATAATCCCGCCATGTCCCGGCAAGATCCGTCCAAAATCCTTGATTCCACACTGGCGCTTGATGATGGACGCATTCAAATCCCCCACAACACCCAACAGCGTGGCAATGGAAATCATGATAAAGAAACGCAGCGGAAAAATTTCCGTCATCAATCCATTGGCAGCGGCAATGCTGGTATACACATAGGTAAACAGGTAATTTACCAGCAAGCTGCTCAAGATACCGCCAATCAGCCCTTCCACCGTTTTTTTCGGGCTAATGGTCGGCGCCAAGGGATGTTTTCCAAATTTCCGTCCCACAAAATAAGCGCCGGCGTCGCTGATCCAAGCACAGCTGAAGATCAAAACGATCAAATACAGTGCAATTTCCGGTTCCAAATTGCTGACAAATACAATAGAGGAAAGCGCAAAAGAAACGACCAGGGAAACAAAAAACGTCGTAGCCACTTCCTGGAACTGGATGCGGTCATGATGCAAAAACAGCATCGCAAACAAAACAACCAGATAAACGAGCAAAACAATATGGAAATAAGGTACAAGCAGTTCCATTTGAGAAAACGGAAAATACGCCGCAACCAACAAAGCGGGAATCACCAATTCCCGATGGGGAACGTATCCCGTATTGTGGAGCACCTCATAAACAGCTGAAACACAGATGACTGCACAAGCGATATTTAAAACAATCGTATTGTGCAAGATCAAAACTACTACCAAAACCGGCAGCAACACTACCGCGGTCAATATCCGTTCTTTCATACACGATGAGGCGGAATGCCCCTCACCCTCTTTCTGTAAGAATTCCTACGGGATTGACCCCGTTTGTGCCTAAACGGCAAATTTCCTGCGGCAGCGCAACCGCGATGCCGCAGGGAAACATTTCAAATAAATCACACGCCGCCGAAACGCCGGTTTCTTCTGGCGTATTCTTTCAAAGCCTTATCCATCTGTTTTTCGTTGAAATCGGGCCAAAGCACCTGATCCATGAACACACACTCGGCGTAAGCGCTCTGCCAGATGAGAAAATTCGAGAGCCGGTACTCCCCGCTCGGACGAATGATCAAGTCGACGTCTGGCTGACCATACGTATACAGACGGTCCGAAATGGCTTGTTCATCGAGCGCGGAAGGATCCAGTTTGCCATCCTGCACATCCTGAACCACACGGCGCATCGCATGCACAATTTCATCGCGTCCGCCATAATTGAGCGCAATGTTCAGATGCATACCGTCAAAATCCTGACACGAAGTTTCGCACTGCGCAATCAGCTGCTGCAGTTCTTCATCCAGTCCGGAAAGATCTCCGATAAAGCGCACCTGAATTTTTTGTTCCAGATAGGTTTCGGTTTCCAGCAGGTAATCCCGAAAAAGCTGCATCAGCGCCTGAACTTCTTCCTTCGGGCGTTTCCAGTTTTCGGTAGAAAAAGCATACACCGTCAAGTACTGAATGCCGATTTGATTGCAGTAGGTCACGATGTTTCGAAATACTTTTGCACCAATTTTATGGCCGGCCGAACGCGGAAGATTGCGAAGCTTTGCCCAGCGTCCGTTTCCGTCCATAATGATGCCAATATGACGAGGTAAATTTTCCTGATTCATCTTAAATTTCCATCAATTCTTTTTCTTTTGCTTTTTCGATTTCATCGGTCAATTTGCAGAATTTATCCGTCATATCCTGGATTTTCTTTTCTGCTTCCTTGACGTCGTCTTCCGTCAATTCCGAATTCTTTTTCATCGTTTTGAATTTTTCATTTGCATCGCGACGAATTGAACGGATGGAAACTTTCGCTTCTTCCGCCATTTTGCGCACTTCTTTGACCAGTTCTTTACGGCGTTCTTCCGTCAGTTGCGGGAAAACGATGCGGATCACTTTCCCGTCGCTGGTCGGGTTGATGCCAAGTTCAGACGTCTGAATTGCTTTTTCAATGCTGCGCACAGCGCTTGCATCCCACGGCTGCACCACCAAAACGCGTGCTTCCGATACCGAAATCGCCGCCATCTGCTGCAAAGGCGTCGGGCAGCCATAATAATCAACCACAATCTTATTCAAAACCGCCGGATTTGCGCGGCCGGCACGGATTGCCGCAAAATCTTCACGCATGACGTCCAGACGTTTATTCATTTTCGCTTCTGCTTTTTTCAATACTTCTTTCATAGCGATGTCTCCTTTATGGTTCGTTCCTTGTTACACTTCTTCCACGATGGTTCCAATCGGATCGCCGCGATAAGCAGCTACGATGTTTTCCGGATGATCCAAATTAAAGACCAGAATGGAAATCTTGTTGTCGCGGCACATGGAAGCAGCCGTGCTGTCCATGACCTTTAAGCCCTTCGCCAAAATATCGGAATAGCTGATGCGGTCAAATTTGACGGCATCCGGGTACACATGCGGGTCCTTATCGTAAATACCGTCGACCATGGTCGCCTTAAAGATGACGTCCGCTTTGATTTCAGCTGCACGCAGCGACGCCGTCGTATCGGTCGAGAAGAACGGACTGCCGGTACCGCATCCGAAAATGACAATGCGACCTTTTTCCAAATGGCGAACCGCTTTATTGCGGATATAAGGTTCTGCAATCTGCTGCATGGTGATTGCCGTCTGTACACGCACTTCGGCACCGAGACCTTCCAGTACGTCTGCAACCGCCAAAGCGTTCATCGCCGTGCCCAGCATCCCGATGTGGTCGGCACGGGTACGGTCCATTGCACCGCTGGAACGGCCGCGCCAAAAGTTGCCGCCGCCGACAACAATCGCCACTTCAGCGCCCATATCATGAATCGTCTTAATATGTTGACAAATATTAGTGATTACTTCAAAATTGAGGCCAAAACCTTTTTCGCCTGCCAGCGCTTCCCCGCTGAGCTTGAGCAAAATACGATGATAAGGATAAGGCATGCTCTTCACGCTCCTGTTCCGGAATTTTCCACAGAAAATCCCATATTTTTCGTCATTATACCATAATATTTTGAAAAAGTAAACCGCACAGCCATCAACTCGCCTGTTTTTCTTTCTTCGCTTTCTCCAAAGGCTGACGGTTCACCAGATAAATTCCTACACAAACCAATACGAGCGCCACAGCGATTAAAATACCATTAGCAAGCCCGTCTTCCTTGAGCAAAATGCTCGACAAAATCACGCCGCAAAGCGGATTGGCAAAGCAAAATACCGTAATCTTGGAAACCGGATGGTACTTGAGCAAAACAGACCACATGCCGTATGCGGCCGCAGACAAAAACGCCAAATAAACCAGCACCAATACCGCCGGAAAGGTTGGAGCCGCCAGACGTCCACCCAAAAGCGTGCTGACGACAATCATCACAAGTCCCCCTAAGGCAAATTGCCATCCGCTGAGTACGACCGGGTTTTCACCATCCGAAAAATGCTTCATCAGCACGGAAGAAGTTCCCCCAGCCATCGCACAAATGATGATAAAGCCTTCCCCATTCCAGAGGAAATCGACGGAATCAATGCCATTCACGTTCACCAAGATCACACCGGCAAGCCCGAGCAAACAGCCCAATACTTTCAGTACCGTCATATGTTCCATGCGGAAAACCAGCGCCGACAACAGAATGGAGAAAAACACCTGAAAGGTACAGAGAATCGTTGCTTTAACGCCTGTGGTATGCGCCAAGCCGATGTAAAAGAAAAAGTACTGCAAAACGGTCTGAAACAACGAAAGACAAACCACTTTATGATACGATCCGCGTTTTGGCACACAAACCTTCCTAGACGCAAGACTCACGGCAATCAGCGTAAACAGACCGGCAAGGAAAAACCGGCAACCAGCAAACAAAATCTGAGAAGCCGGATCATTTTCTGCCACCTGATACTGCTCATATCCGATTTTTACAAACGAAAAGGCGCTTCCCCATAAAAAATTACAGAAGAAAGCCGCAAAATATGCCACCCATCGTTTTTTCCAAATGATCTCTTTCATGCTTGTCCCTCCCAAACGGAAGTATTATAGCATGAACCAACAAAGATTGCAATCAGACGCCGCTATAGAGATCAAAACGAATCGACCGCAGCACCTCTTCTGCCTCTTTTTCCTGCAAATAGATGCGGTCCACCAGCACCAAGCAGGAGGAACGTCCATAGGTGCCGATGTATTGATGATTGAGTTTGGTGACAAACTGCATGGTATGTACGGCCGGAGGCGACGATCGGGAATCAATCCAATAAACGGTTTGTCCCTGCGGACAAGGAAGTTTCATCAATCGTCCTTCCTGATAAAGCTGATACAGCTGATAAAACGTAGAAAGTTTTCCCGACAACAAATATTTATGCAGCTTGATCTGATACGAATAGCGGCAGCAGATCAGACTGGATAACACAATCAACAACAACGCAAACCCCGTATCGGCCGCGGAATGATAGCCACCGTCTTGAATGGAAAAGGCCGAAATGCCGTTGATCAGCGCACACAAAAGCCCCAGCCCCATTTGCTGTTCGCGGTGATCCCAATCGCGGCGCTTGCGGTGGCAATAAAGCGCTTGATCCACCAAAAAATACAAGCTGATAAAGAAAAAAATCCAAAGAAACAAGTTCCTCACTCCTTCGGATTTATTATAAAAGATCTTTCCTGCGTATTTTGCCGAAAGAAAACCGTTGAGAAGATTTTCTTCTCAACGGTTTTTCTCTTATTTGCGTGCAAGCAGTTCCTGTTTGATGTTCCACAGTTTTTGCGATAAATCCACATAATAACGATGCGGATTTTCAAAGCGCTTGACTTCATCCCACAAATGATCGATCTGATCTTTGCAGTAGTTGCGGATTTCTTCAATCGACGGCAGCTCGTAAACCTGCTTGCCGTCTTTGAAAATCGGCACCTGCAGTTCTTTGGCTTCAAAATCATAAAGCTCTTTGCGCTTCCAGATATAATCCGGATCAAAGATTTCGTAATTTTTGCTGTCGTCAATCGTTTCATCGTGCAGGCAAATGACATCCGCCAGCGCCATATGTCCGGTGCGGTCGTAGCAGCGATACACCTTCTTGAAATGGGGATTGGTAATTTTGCCAACATTTTCGCTGATCTTGATTTTCGGGATGATCGTTCCGTTTTCATCTTCCACAGCCGCCAATTTATATACCCCGCCAAATACCGGTGTACTTGCCGACGTAATCAACCGTTCGCCGACGCCAAAGGCATCGATCTTCGCACCCTGCTGCAAAATGTCGCGGATGATGTTTTCATCGAGCGAGTTGGAAATAATGATCTTACATTCCGGCAAACCCGCATTATCCAGCATGCAGCGCGCCGTCTTCGTCAAATAGGCAATATCCCCGGAATCCAGACGAATGCCGAAATTGCGGATTCCCTTCGGCACCAGCACCTCTTTAAAGGCACGAATGGCGTTCGGCACCCCGCTTTTCAGCACATTGTACGTATCGACCAGAAGTGTCGCATTGTTGGGGTAGAGTTCACAGTAGGTCTTAAATGCAGTATATTCGTCCGGGAACATCTGCACCCAGGAATGGGCCATCGTTCCGCTGGCGGGAATATGGTAATCCCGGTCAGACTGCGTGCAGGCGGTGCTGCTGCATCCACCGATATAGGCTGCACGGGCACCCAAAATTGCCCCGTCGGCACCCTGCGCACGGCGGGAACCAAATTCCGCTACCGGACGTCCATCCGCTGCACGCACAATGCGATTGGCTTTGGTCGCAATCAGCGACTGATGATTGAGCGTCAGGAGGACAAAGGTTTCAATCAGCTGTGCCTGAATGGCCGGTGCACGCACCGTCATAATCGGTTCGCCCGGAAATACGGGCGTTCCTTCCGGAATGGCGTAAATATCGCCGGTGAAACGAAAATCCTTCAAATAATTCAAAAAACGGTCGCTGAACATCTGCTTTTCACGGAGAAATTCCAAATCTTTTTCCGTAAAATGAAGATGATTGATATAGTCGACGACCTGTTCCAATCCGGCAGTGATGGCAAAACCGCCTTCATCAGGAATGGTGCGGTAAAACACATCAAAATAAGTAATTTGATCTGCCATACCGTTTTCAAAATAGCCATTGCTCATAGTGAGTTCATAAAAATCACAGAGCAAGGTGTAGTTTTGTGGATGTTCGAAGTTCATATCCGATTCCTTTCCGCGCATGGAATGATCTCTATCTGCACACCGGCCAGAACATCCAGCGCCTTCTGATTCATTGCGGGATCAGCCGCACCTGTAGCAGCGGCATCCACGACAATTTTGGCTTCGGGCAAAGCTGTTTTTGCAAGAATCGCATTGGATAACACACAAATATTGGAAACCAATCCGCAAAGTTCAATTTCAGAGAAGGAATGCTCCTCCAAATAATGAAAAAGCGCGGCGCTTCCAAAAGAAGATTTTTCAAACACCGGATCCTCCGGCAATCGGGCGCCTGCTGTCTTGCCGTACAGCTGCCATCCTTCCGATTCCCTTACACAGTGAACGACCGGTAAAAGCCGCCCTTCCTGCGTGTGCAGATAACGATTGGTGTGAGTATCCAGCGTAAAAAGAACCTGATCCCCGTGGGCACGTGCATCCGCAATTTTTTGAACGATCACCTCGTCCAATTCTTTTGCTTCTGCAAATCCAAGCGATCCGCTGACAAAATCGACTTGATAATCGACAACAATCAACGCTCTTGACATATGCTTCACCTCTTACGGACTATTTTACCCTCTTTTCGGGCAGATGTAAAGAAAAAGATGCGGAAAATTTCCGCATCTTTTACAAATTGCATCTACTTTATTCCGCTTCCGAGGTTTCCGTCTTTTTCTTGCGGGTGGTTGTTTTCTTTGCTGTGGTCTTTTTTGCGGAAGCTTCCGAAGAAGACGCAGCCGTTTTTCTGGTTCTGGTGGTCTTCGGTTTTTCCGTGCTGGAAGCAGCTTTTTTCGTTCTCGTCGTTTTCGCCGTCTTTTCGCCAGCTGCTTTGGTCGTTCTCGGTTTACGAGTCTTTTTGACCGGTTCTTCCGGCTGATCCTCTGCGACCACTTCCATGGTCCAAAGCTGGTTATCGCCATTCAGATCGTCCCAAAGCTGCACGTGTGTTCCGGATTCCGTCGACATGCCCACGATATCCAAACATCTGTCTACAAGCTTCGGTTTGATTTTATAATAACCGTCACCCACTGCGGTCACGGTCCAAAGCTGGCTTTCCGCAGGAACGCTTTCCCACTGCTGCACCCAAGAACCGTTTTCAATACCATATGCGATCAAATCAAGCACTTTTTCCGTATGCTGATTGATGAGTTTTACATAAGAATCGGAAATTTCTTCCATTGCCCATACCTGGTGATCCGTACCGTTTTTAGTCTCTACCAATACGGAAGAGCCATTCTCTTTCGATTCAGCAGAAGAAAGCGCCAATCCGCTTTGTTTCGAAATAAAAAGAACTTTTTTCATAATAATTCCCTTTCTGCCATGGATTATCCCAATCATGCGGCTGTCTTAATTATACTCACTTGAGAGTGAATTGTCAATAATCAATAAATATTCTCGATTTTTGTTGTTAATTCTCACAAAACATAATTTTTCTCGCTGTGGAATGTTGGGCTTCTAACCAAACTTTTCCTCTATCGTTTGGTATATTTACGCATCAGATGCGAAAAATGTTACCGAGGTGATATCCATGGATCAATACCAAAATCTTCAGCAATTATTGGTCAACAGCGTTGATGCTGAAAATTACTATCGAAAACTTCCCGATTATGTACGCGACGAATTAGCCAGCCGTTCGGAACAGGTGCATTCCATGCAGGGCATGCGGATGACCGTGCATCAAATTCTTTCGCCCTATTCCGCCGATGAATTTTGATTGCGAATCCACTCTTTGGCCGCCAGCAGATCCGGAAGGATTGCTGCGGCCTTTTGGCGCATCTCATCGTCCGGCTGTTTGATGTCCGGAATCATCACAGGAATCAATCCCCCTGCGTACGCAGAACGAATACCGTGAAAAGAATCCTCCATCGCCGCACAAAATTCTGGCGCAATTCTCAAAAGCGACGCCGCCTTTTGATAAATCTCCGGATTCGGTTTGCTGTGAAGCACCTGTTCACCGGTAATGATGGCATCAAAATAACCGGTGAGTCCGGCTAATGACAGATAATAATCCGCCGTTTGCCGTTTCGAGGAAGTGGCCAGCGCTACCGGAAGCTGCTGTGCGCGCAAATCCTCCAACAGCGGATAAAGCCCCTTTTTGACCGGAAGACCGTTTTCTTGAATCAATGCCCGGCGATAAGCGCATTCCTTCCGGCAAAGTTCAGGATACAGGCGATCATCTCCATATGCTTTGACGAAAAGTTCCCGACAATCGTGCTGGTTAGAGCCGATCATCTGTTCATAAAGGGCTTCCATCCCCTCCAAACCAAGTTCTCGTGCCGCACGAGTCATCGACTGAAAACCGAGAAGTTCGGTATCAAA
>CALXIC010000072.1 GCA_944388265.1 uncultured Clostridia bacterium
AAACGACAGGGATTCTTTGCCGTTTCCGGCAAAGGTGCGTTCCCCGCAGACGGCTTTCCACGGAGAAAGCGCCCCGCCCCAGTCCGGCGTTTCCCAAAAGATCAGCAAAAAACCGCTTTTTGGCAAATCTGCGCGGCGCAGGGCGCGGAGCATCGCATCGTCCAGCCCGGTGCCGCAAAGCACCACGCGCGCACAATCGGGCGAAAGCGCGCCGCTTTGCGCGCAGGAAATCGCCTGACCGCGGCAGGTCAGGGTGGTTACATTCATGCTCATGGGGTCACCGTCCGAAACATAAGATGGATCTTTTTGCGCTTATTTTTTCTTGTTCTTTCGCAAATGCACGACAAGAAGAATGGCGATCACTGCCGCGATCAGCACAAAGCCGGCAACACCCAGAAACAGCAAAAGTGCGGTAACATTCATCATGAGTCATCCTTCCTCCTGTTTAGTCATCGTCCAAAATCACAAAATCGGATTCTTCTGCCAGCGGGAGGGTGCGCGCACGGATGGTGTCGATGGCGACAAAATGCCCCCGTTCAATCGACAGCAGCACCTGGTCGATCACCGGTTCGGTCGCCTGAATTTCCATTTCCACCGAACCGTCCCAGCAATTTTTGACCCAGCCGGTGGCGCCGTAAAGCTGTGCGGCGGCTCTGGCGCGGTAGCGAAAGCCCACGCCCTGCACCATGCCGGTGAAGCGCAGATGTTTGCGGATGCGCGGCGTCATACCCTTCCCCCTTTTTGGTTTCAGTATAGCAAAATTTGTTTCAAACAACAAGGATTTTTTGTGCTTTTTTTCCAAAAAAGAACACGGCACAACCTTTGTGCCGTGTCCACTTTGGAATGGTTATTCGGAATAAACGAAGCGCAGCCGTTTTTGCCGTCCGCCCAGGTCGGCGGCTTTTTGATGCCCGTCAAATGAAAATCCGTTTTTCTGATAAAAGGTGATGGCTTTTTCGTTGGTGTGCAGCACCCACAGCACAATGTGGTGGTATCCTTCGGCTTGCAGCGCATGGACGCCCGCCTGCAACAGCGCTTGGCCGATGCCCCGGTGCTGATAGGCTTGCAGGAGGTAGATGCCCTGAATTTCTCCGAACGATTCTGCTTCTTGTCCGCGGTAAGCGCCGTAGCCGCAAAAACCGATGATCTGGCCGTCCTGTACGGCGACCATGGTGTCCTTGCAGTGGGTGCGGCGAAACATCGCCGTGCTCTGTTCTGCACTTTTTGCCGCCAAAAATGCGTCCGGAATTTTTCCGGTGTACGTTTCCATCCACCCCTGATAGTGGACAGCGCCCAGCTGCTCGGCATCATCCAGAACCGCCGGGCGAATTTCAACCGTTTCTTTGCCAAAAGACATACAATCACCTTTTTGTCAGAATTGTTTATATGATACACTATTATACACAGAAAATGCGGAAAGTAAAGTTTTGGATGCGAAAAAAAGAGACATACGCCTCACAATCCATGAAAGTGAGGCGTATGTTTGGCGAAATCATTGTTTTTGCAGTTTTAACGCAAAGCCGCCGTTTTGCACGCAGGGGATCTCCAACACGGTGCTTGCCGTGACGGGAATCGTGGTGATCTTTGCGCGGTGGATGTCATGCTGATGCAGGCAGGGGCGGGAGGTGATGGATTCCCAAGCCTCGAACACTTCCGGTTTGGCGTCCGGCAGTGCGCCGATGGAGACGTCGAAGGAATGCAAATCGCCCAGTTCATCCTGGTAGAGGGTGGCGGTGTACGCACCTTCTCCCAAAAAGTCCAGCGAAAGGGTGACCGTGCGCGGACGGGAGGCGCAGATGCTTCCCACGTACCAGTCTTCCCCTTTGCGGCGCGCCATGGTGACAAAGCATTCCGGTTCGCCTTCCAAAAGGCGCGATTCGTCCCACGCGGTGGGCAGGTGTTTTAAAAAGGCGCTGCACGGATGTTCGCGCACCACTTCGGGCGATTCGCCCACATGGCACAAATAGCTCGTAAAGACGACCGAAAGGGCGGTCTGGTGCGCATCGGTGGTGCCGGTGAGGTAGGTGCCGTAGTTGACCGGGGTGTAGTCCATCGGCCCTAAGACATTCCGGGTAAAGGGCAGAATGCAGTTGTAGGACGCCGTCGGCCCAAACGGGTAGCAGGTGGAATAGTTCTGGAAGTTTTCGGCGCCCAGCACCCCTTCGCGGGTGAGCACATGCGGCCAGCGGCGCATTTCGCCCGCCGGTTTGGTGCAGCCGTGGAAGTTGACCATCAGCCGGTATTTGGCGCACAGATCGGCGAGCATTTCGTACTGCGCCATTCGTTCGCGGGAATCGGATTCAAAAAAGTCGATCTTCACGCCGACGACGCCCCAAGACGCCCACAGCGCCAGCGTTTCTTCGGCGACCTTCGGGTCGGACAGGGCGCGGCGGTGTTCCCACACCCAGATGCCGACGCCTTTTTCTTTGCCGTAGGCGACCAGTGCCGGGATGTCGACGTTTGCCTGACGCCAGCCGCCGTAGTCGAGGGCATAGGGCCAGCCCATTTCGGCGGCACAATCGATGTAATCCTTCTGGCGGTTGAAGTCGGCGGGGGATTCGTTTTCCGTCATCCAGCTCCACGCCACCATGCCCGGCTGAATGAAGGATTCGTCTTCGATCGTGCTCGGCGGATTGAGGTTTTCGAGGGTGTTGGAATTGACGATGTCGTCGAGCGTGCCCGCGAGTACGACGCGCCACGGAGTGGACACCGGAGCTTTCAGCTCGGTGAATTCATCCGGCGAGGGGGCGACGCGCAGCAGGGTGGGCGATTCGGGTGTCGCGCGCAGCAAAGACGGGCCGTAATCCGAATAGACCGACGCTTCCGTCCAAAGCGCCCATACGCCGCTTGCGGCTTCTACCAACACGGGGAAGGCCAAGAGGTTTTGGGCAAGTTCCGACCGCGGGATGCGGTGGTATTCGTCTTCATAGGAGAAGCGGTGCTTCATCCCGTAGAGGTTTTTCGCCGAATCGGGCAGGGCAAAGCCGGTGGTTTCCTTTTGCACCGTCGCGTCCCCCAAAAAGCAAAGGCGAAATGCCGCGCCGTCGTCGTAAGCGCGCGCTTCCAGCGTGAGGGCAACGCCGTCTTTTTCCAGCGGCAGCGAAAGGGTATTGCAATGGTTTTCACAGCGGGATTTTTTAAAGGCGGGCAGGGTGTAGCTTTCTTCGATGCTGCCCCGCACCGGGTTGCCGGCGGACAGTCCGCAGGTCAAATCCGCGGTACTCAGCACCGCGCCGATGGGCGCTGCCGCCGCCGCTTCCACGCCGTCTTTCATCACAGTGTAGGAAAGGGCGCCCCCTTCCAGTGCGATGCGCAGGGTTAAACGCCCGTTGGGCGATTGAAGCAAATACAAAGACATAAAAACGCCTCCATCCTTCGGTACAAGATTACCCTCACTATACCGTGGGACAGAGGCGCTGTCAATTTATGAAACTGCCAAAAAATCGGGGAATTGCTTGGGAACTTTGCCTTAGAAGTTGGCGCCGTTCCAGCCCCAGTGTTCCGTTTCGAGGTAACGCACAAAGATGCGTGCCGGATCAATGGAAAGTTTTGCGCTCACGAGATCGCAGATGCGGGCGGTGAGCAGATCGTATTCGTCGTCGTCGGCGCCGCCGTAGATGGTGACTTCCACCATGGCGCAGGGCTCGTCCGTACCCTGGAACCACAGTTCGGCGTCCGGTTCAAGCTGAACCATCAGCCAGGCTTCGCTTTTGCCGCGGATGGCGGTGATGGCCTGTCCCAGTTCCTGTTTGAGGGTTTCGATCTGGGTGTCGGTCATGGAACGGTTGGTGATGGTGTGAATAAACGGCATGACAAATTCCTCCTTCACTGACGGACAAAAAGGTCTGACGCATCAGACCTTTCCATAACTGCCTTTGATGACCGGGCGGGCCTTGTTGACCAGCTGGCGGTCGTTGTCGTAGCTGAGCACCTGGTGCGCCAGGCTGATTTCCACCCAGCGAATCTGGGAGATTTCCTCCGGCTGCGGCGTATAGTTGAAGTTTTTCGCCATCGCCAGAAAATACACGACCTCTTTCATCGTATCTTTTTTGGGCGAATAGGACACGGTTTCCCGAAAGCTGGTATCGATCATGATGTCGATGCCCGTTTCTTCCCATACTTCGCGCTGCGCCGTTTCTTCTTCGGTTTCGCCGGATTCCATATGCCCCTTGGGAAAGGACCAATGGCCGCCGTTTGCATGCTTGATGAGCAGCAATTCCGTATTTCCGTGAAACTTCCGAAAAACCAGTGCGCCGCAAGATTTTTCGTACTGCATAGCTGCACCCCTGTCTTTATCCGATAATTAAGATTATTGTAGCACAATCTGGGGCAGAAGTGTAGATATTTTATGAATTCTTTGGAATTTGTTTCTTAGGTCGGGATCTGATCCTGCAAACCGTTGGCGTTGACAAATTCGCGTCCCAAAATCATCGTGCCGATGAAATGCACCCCTTCGGTGTCGAGTTCCATCCCCAGCAGGTGGCCGGTGTCCTGCAAAAAGCGGGAGATCACGCGGGACAGGGGTTCGGATACCGGAGCCGGTGCGCCCTCTGCGGTAAAGCAGTCGAAATTGTGGTGTTCGCCGTCGTAATGGGGGCCGCACAGCAGATAATCGGCGCCCAGCCCCTTGGTGCGGTCGCAGACGATGCGGATGTTTTGCGCCAAAAGATCAAATTTGGTATGTTCGGGATCGAGCACGAGGTAATCGGCGTTTTCGGTGTGGTATTTGCGGAACAAGATTTCCATAAACAGTCCTCCGATGCAGTGGTATTTCTTTTAGTATAATCATCAGATTATGAAAATTCTTTTCAAAAAATGCCCTTTTTCTTGCAAATTGTGCTATACTAAAGCTAGATGCAGAAAAGGAGGGGGTCTGATGCCGCAGGCATCGAAGCGGGGATACTTAAACGACGAATTCCGCATCTTCCACAATCGGGACGAAGCACCGCTTTCCATCGATTTTCATTACCATGAATTTCACAAGATTATGATCCTTTTGGAGGGCGAAGTGTCGTATTTCATCGACGGGCGAAACTACCGCCTGCGCCCTTACGACATTGTGCTCATCCGCAAAGGGGAGATTCACCGCCCGGTCATTCAGCCGGGGAAGGTGTACGAGCGCATTCTAATTTACTGTTCGCCCGCCTATCTGGAGGAACATTCCGTACCGGGGGGCGAGCTTTCGGCCTGCTTTGACAAGGCGAAGGACGCGAAATCCGATGTGCTGCGCCTGCCGCAGCTGGAAAAAAGCCGGCTTTATCAGTCGCTTTTGGCGCTGGAGGAGGCGTGCTCGGACGAGGGGTTTGCCGCCGAGCTGTACCGCCGGGCGCAGTTTATCGGCTTTATGATCGAACTCAACCGCGCGGCGCAGATGGGGGCGGTGACCTACCCCAAAACGACGCCCGAAAATCACCGTGTCGGGGAGATTCGGCGCTATCTCGATTCCCATTTGGGCGAACCGCTGACGGTGGAGCAGGTGGCGAAGGAATTTTACTTAAGCCGCTACCATCTGATGCGCCTGTTTAAGGCGGAGACGGGCTTTACCATCAACGAATACATCACGGTACAGCGGCTATTGTGGGTGCGCCGGCGGCGAAACGCCGGGGAAAACGCCACCGAAGCGGCGCTGGCGTGCGGCTTTGGCACCTACTCGTCCTACTACCGGGCGGAGAAGAAATACGCCGCCCGTCGATCCTTGCAGGAATGAGTCCCTTTTGGTTGCTTTTTCGGGGGGCTTGTTGTACAATAAATCTGTTTCCATACCAAAAAGAAGAGGTGATATTATGTTGCAGTTGGCTCCTTCGATTTTATCGGCGGATTTTGCAAAGCTCGGGGAAGAGCTGCATACGATTGAAGAGGCGGGTGCGCATCTGGTGCACATCGACGTGATGGACGGGATGTTTGTGCCGTCGATTTCCTACGGGATGCCGGTGATCCAGTCGGTGCGCCGGTGCACGAAACTGCCGTTTGACGTTCATTTGATGGTGGAGGAACCGGGCCGCTACATCGAGACCTTTGCATCCTGCGGCGCCGACAGCATCACGGTGCACGCCGAAGCCTGCACCCATCTGCACCGCACGGTGCAGCAGATCCGTGCGGCGGGCAAACGCGCGGCGGTCGCGCTCAATCCCGCCACGCCCCTTTCGGCGCTGGACTATGTGCTGGACGATTTGGACATGGTGCTGGTGATGACGGTAAACCCCGGTTTTGGCGGACAGCGCTACATCGAGTCGATGACGGATAAAATTCGCGCGCTGCGCGAAGAAGCAAACCGCCGGAATCTTTCGCTCGACATTCAGGTGGACGGCGGCATCAAGCTCTCCAACGTGCAGACGGTGCTCGACGCGG
>CALXIC010000073.1 GCA_944388265.1 uncultured Clostridia bacterium
GAGTTTTTGGCGTCCCAGAGAGGATTTGAACCTCCGACCCCACGCTTAGGAGGCGTGTGCTCTATCCAACTGAGCTACTGAGACATTTGAATAAATATGAACTTGTATTCCTAATTTAGACTCGAACTGTCTACCGCTTAGGAGGCGACCGCTCTATCCAACTGAGCTACGGGGGCTTATACAGAAAATATTCAATTTTCCTCCGCCCACGGACTCGAACGAACTGCCGCTTAGGAGGGGCTTGTTATATCCATTTAACTAAGAGGGCATGGCGTTTGCGGGCAAAGACTATGCCCGCAAAATCATATTATAGCAAAAATCCTAGCGGCTGACAAGTCAGCGCAGCCGCCGGAAGAAGGAACGCAGCAATTCGGCACAGTCGTCGGCGAGGACTCCGCCGGTGACATCGACGCGAAATTGATTGGGAAGCTTCGTTAAGTCCGAAATGCTGCCCATACAGCCGTTTTTGGGATCATAAGCGCCAAAGACTACCCGTTCGATGCGGGCGTTGATGATGGCGCCGGTGCACATGGGACAGGGCTCCAGCGTGACATAGAGCGTGCACCGCGGCAGCCGCCAGCCGCCCAGGCGTTTACACGCCTCTTCGATGGCCAATAATTCTGCATGAGCCGTCGCGCGCTTTTCGCTTTCGCGCAAATTGTAAGCCCCCGAAATGATGCGTCCGTCCTGGACGACAACGGCGCCGACCGGCACTTCTCCCAAAGCGGCGGCGCGGCGGGCTTCCTCTATTGCAAAGCGCATATACTGTTCGTCGTTTGGCATAAATGCTCCTTTAGTTGATGAATTGCAGGTTGATAAAAAATCTGGACAGACAAAGAATCCCCAGACACCAAAACAGCGGATTGATCAAAACGACGCTGAATTTTTCGCGGTTGGTGAGCACGTTTTCGTCCTGCTTGAGGTCAAATGCGTGCGGGTTATGGTGTACCCGGAAGTAGAAGCAGACGATCGCAGCAACAAAAAGCAGCAGTAAAATGGACAAAATCGCCGCCGAAGCAAGGGCAGACTCCATCTGGTTTTGCAGCATCCAGAGGAAAAATCGCAAAAATCGGATGACAAACGACGAAGCGATGCACACCAACAACCCGCCGTTTCTCATTGCAAAATAACTAAGCCCCATGCCAAAGATAAAGGCAAAAATGGCGTCGTAAACGGAGCCCTGCACCATGGCAAACAGGAGAGAGGTCATGGCAATGGCAAACAGTTCGTCGTAACGCCGCAACATTTGCAGCATGATGCCGCGGAAAAGCAGTTCTTCCAACACGGCAGGGAAAAGGGTGATGGAAAGGAAATATAGGATGAACGCGCCGCCCGAAGCGGGGAGCTGAAAGGACGTGTTCGGCAGCACAATGCCCAAAGAATGCAGCAGTCGGGTGAACAGTTCGGCACAAAACAGCCCGGTGAGGGCGGTGCCGCAGAGCAGGAAAAAGGAGTTGATGGCATATCGGAAGGTCGGAAGCCAAATCAGCCGCCGTAGATGAAACTCTTTTCGCACGGCGACCCGCAGCACGATGAACACCAACAGCATGCTCAGCGTGTAGCAGATCAGCGACGCGGTCTGATAGGCCTCTTCGCTCATGGTAATCAGCCCGGTCATTGGATTAAACCACACATGGGTGCCTAAGATGCCGGATAAATAATAGGAAGGGATCAGAATCAGCCGCTTGAGTAAAAAATAAAGCAGCAGCACAAAAAATAACAGAGTGCATACGGAAGAAAGATGCTTGCGTTCCTCTTCGTTGGTCTGTGGCATGAAGCCAAACCCGTTGATATAGGTATAGGGTTCTTGTTTGGACTTTTGATCTTTGGGATCGTTGACGTTCATACCCGCATCTCCTTTCGCCGAATTTCAAATCTTTTTTTATTATACAAGAAGATCAGACAAAAATAAACCAATCTTTTATGAACAAACCAAGCAAATGCTTTTTCTTTTTTGGGAAATATGGTATGATGAAGGCAAAAAGGAGGGATGGTATGAAATCAGACCGTTGGACCGAATTTTTCCGTTTTGGGTGTATTTTGCTTTTGGCAGCCGGCGTTCGGCTGGTGATTGCCGCAGAGTTTTACAATCCGTTTGATTTGACCCCTTATAATATCCCTTGGGCGATCGGGATGGGGAAATATGGATTTTCCGTTTATTCCATGCTCGAGAATTTGGATTATCCGCCGTTGTTTCCCTTTTTGCTTTGGTCGGTCGCGCGCCCCGTGGCGCTTGCAGAAGCGGCGCAGGACAGCGTCATGCTGATGTTTTGGATCAAGCTGTGGCCGGTGCTGTTTGATTTGGGGCTCACAGCGCTTCTTTGGTGGCTCGGACGAAGAAAAAGCGAGACATTTGGGCTGACGATGGCGCTTTGCTGGGCGTTAAATCCATCGGCGATCTTTAACTGTGCCGTTTGGGGACAGACCGATTCCCTGCTGATGTTTTTTATCGCACTTTGTGCGGCGGCTTTCTGGGATCGCCGCCCGGTGCTGGGGACGGTGTGGTTTGCCGTCGGATGTCTGGCGAAGCTGCAAATGGCGTATTTTGCACCGGTTTTGCTGCTGGAGCTTTTTGTGCTGTACCGCCCGAAAAAAGCGGTGACCGCACTTTTGTCCGGAATCGGCGTGGGGGTGCTGGGGTGGCTTCCGTTTATGATCGGCAGCCGTTCGCTCACCCTTCCCTTTGACATTTATTTTGGCGGATTTGATAAATATAATTACCTCGATCTCAACGCGTTTAACCTCTATGGCATTTTTTCGGCAAACTGGGTGCCGGATCAGCTGTCGATCTTCGGCGGAGCGGTGGATGCCGAAACCGGCTTACGGCTGGGCGGCTTTACCTTTGCGCATCTGAACACCATCGTGACCCTATTACTGCTGGGCGGGGTGTGCTTTGGTTATTGGGCGGCCAAAAAATACCGCGCGCAGGTGCCGTTTTTCCTGCATGGGCTCTATCTGCTCAATGGCATCTTCATCCTTTCCACCAAAATGCACGAACGGTATCAGATGCCGGTGCTGATTTTGGTGATGCTCTGTGTGGTGTTTGGAACGGATCTTCGGTATCGCACGGCGGCGCTGGTTCTCACGCAAATCACCTTTTTCAATCAGGTGCTTTTGCTCTTTTACCGCATCCGCGAAGGATGGGAGCCGGCCTTTACGGTGGGGCAGCCCTTGGTTTCGGTCTTAAACGTCGCGCTTTTTGCAGTGCTGACGGTATGGTATTTCAAAGCCTGTACCGGAAAAGGCGTCCCGTTGTCTGGAAAAAAGCGTAAGTGATGGGCGAAGTTTCCGATTTCATTAAAGAAGCTACACAAAAAATCGTCGGCAGGATTTCCATTTCACAATGAACCTGTACAAACCTGTCGACGGTTCATGAAAAATCTCTTGCAAACGCGGGCGAAATGTACTAATATTTAATGGGATTTTTATGCGTTCCTACAAGAAAATGAAACGATTTGATAATTTATTTAAAGAAGGTTGCAGTATATGAGCAAAACCGTAGGGGTGGACATCGGGTCTACGACGGCGAAGGTAGTAGTCATGGAAGGGGACGACATCCTCTTTCAGTGCTACGAACGACATTTTTCTCAGGTTCGTCAAAAGACGCTGGAGATTTTTCAGCGTGCAAGCATGATTTTAGGGGACGAACCGTTTACCGTCGCCATTTCCGGTTCGGCCGGATTGGGCGTTGCCAAAGCGGCGGATGTGCCGTTTGTGCAGGAAGTGTTTGCTACCAGCGAACTGGTGCGCAAGCGCATTCCGGACGCCGACGCGGCGATCGAACTGGGCGGCGAAGATGCGAAAATTTTATTTTTTGACCGTTCCGGCCGTTTTGAAGAACGAATGAATGGTTCCTGCGCGGGCGGCACCGGCGCGTTCATCGACCAGATGGCGACGCTGCTGGCGGTGCGTCCGGGCGAATTGGATGCGCTGGCGATGGATCACAAATTCATCTACACCATCGCGTCGCGCTGCGGCGTGTTTGCGAAAACCGACATTGAGCCGCTTTTGAATCAGGGCGCGCGCAAAGAGGACATTGCCGCATCCATCTTCCAAGCGGTGGTTGACCAGACCATCAGCGGACTGGCGCAGGGACGCCGCATTCAGGGCAAGGTGCTCTTTTTGGGCGGTCCGCTTTATTTCTTCAAATCCTTGCAGCAGCGTTTTGTCGAAACACTGCATTTAACGCCGGAAAATGCCGTATTCCCGAGCTTTGGTCTGTATTCGGTCAGCATGGGTGCCGCCATCTATGCGATGGAAGAAGGAAAAACCATGACCTATGCCGAACTCGTGGGCAAACTGGAAGCGGCAAAGGATGAAACGGTGACGACGCTTCGTCTCGAACCGCTGTTTGAAAACGAAGCGGAATACGACGCATTCCTCAAACGCCACACCGAAGCGGACGTCGAACGCGCCAATCCGGACGAATACGTCGGCCGGGCATATCTCGGCATCGACTGCGGCTCGACGACCACCAAGCTTTGCCTGATGGACGACGATTACCGCCTGCTTTACAGCTATTACAATTCCAATAAAGGCAACCCCGTGCAGGTGGTGCGCGAACAGCTCTTAAAAATCTATGAGCTTTGCGGCGACCGCATCGTCATTGCAGGCGCTGCCGTAACCGGTTACGGGGAAGACCTCATCAAAAACGCGTTTTCGGTGGACATGGGTCTGGTCGAAACGATGGCGCATCTGCGTGCGGCGCGCCACTTCAATCCGCAGGTCGACTTTGTACTCGATATCGGCGGACAGGACATCAAATGCTTTAAGATCCGCAACGGTGCCATCGACAACATCGTGTTAAACGAAGCCTGCTCGTCGGGCTGCGGTTCGTTCATCGAAACCTTTGCGAAATCGATGGGCTACGACGTCGCTTCCTTTGCAAAGGAAGGCTTGTTTGCAAAACATCCCGTCGATCTGGGCACCCGCTGCACCGTTTTCATGAACTCGTCGGTCAAGCAGGCGCAGAAGGAAGGCGCAACGCTGGGCGATATTTCCGCCGGCCTTTCGATGAGTGTCACCAAAAACGCCATCTATAAAGTCATCCGTGCCGTCTCCAAAGACGTGCTGGGCGAACACATCGTGGTGCAGGGCGGCACCATCTTAAACGACGCGATTTTGCGCGGCTTTGAACGCGAAATCGGCCGCGAAGTCATCCGTCCGTCCATTTCCGGTTTGATGGGCGCCTATGGCGCAGCGCTTTACGCCAAGGAACTGGGCTTGGAACAATCGGCGATGATGGGCGTGGAAGAACTCAAAACCTTCAAACATACCAGCAAGACCGTCACCTGCGGACGCTGCAACAACAACTGCAACCTCACCATCAACATCTTTGATGGGAACCGCCGGTTCATTTCGGGCAACCGCTGTGAAAAACCGCTGGGCATCAAGCAAACCCGCAAGGTGCCGAATATGTTCCAGTACAAACTCGAAAAAATCCGCGCGCTCAAGGGCGTGGATGGCGGACTTGGCAAAATCGGCATCCCGATGGGGCTGAATATGTACGAAAACATCCCCTTCTGGCATGCGTTTTTGACCCGCCTCGGGTTTGAAGTGGTGCTCTCCGACGTGTCGACCCGTGCGCTTTACCGCCTGGGACAGGACACCATCCCGTCCGATACCGCGTGCTATCCGGCAAAACTGATGCACGGACACATTAAAAATTTGCTCGACAAGGGCATTACCCGTATTTTTTATCCCTGTCTGCCCTATAATTTCGATGAAAAAGTGGGCGACAACCACTATAACTGCCCGGTCGTCGCGTATTACCCCGAACTGCTGGACGCGAATATGGACGATCTGAAGGCGGTGAAATTCTACCGCGGCTATCTGGGAATTCACCGTGAACGGAATTTCCCGGAAAAGGCGTACGAATTTTTCAAGGACGAATTCAACTTCCCCAAAAAGCTCGTCAAACAGGCGGCCAAAGAAGCCTATGCGGCTTATGACAAATGGGAAGCGGACATCCGCGAAGAGGGCAAACGCACCATCGAGTATGCGCGCAAGAACGGCATGAAGATCATCGTCCTCGCGGGACGTCCGTATCACGTCGATCCGGAAATCAATCACGGGCTGGATAAACTTCTCACGTCGCTGGATTTGGCAATCGTCACCGAGGACGCTGTGGCGCATCTGGGACACGCCGGACGGGTGAAGGTGCTCAACCAGTGGACCTACCATGCGCGGCTTTACAACGCGGCGCAGTATGTGACCACCCAGAAGGACATGGAACTCATTCAGATCGTCTCCTTCGGCTGCGGCATTGACGCAATCACCACCGACGAAGTGCGCGCCATCCTCGAAGACGGCGGCAAACTGTATACCCAGCTGAAGATCGACGAAATCAACAACCTCAGCGCGATCCGTATCCGTATCCGCAGCCTGCTGGCGGCGCTTGCGGTGCAGGATGCGCAGCAAAAAGAAAAGGAGGGAACCGCCATCCATGGCTAAACTCGAATATGCAAAAGACGGGCGGCTGCTCTTCACCAAAGAGATGCGGGACGAGGGCTACACCATTTTGGCGCCCAACATGCTGCCGATGCATTTCAAACTCTTCCAAAAGGCGTTTGCGCTGCATGGCTACAACATCATTCCCCTCGAAACGATGGGCCGCGAAATCATCAACGAAGGGCTCAAAAACGTCCACAACGATACCTGCTATCCCGCGCTTCTGGTCATCGGCCAGCTGATTCATGCGCTCAAGAGCGGCAAGTATGACCCCAACAAAACGGCGCTGATGATTACCCAGACCGGCGGCGGATGCCGTGCGTCAAACTACATCTTCCTGCTGCGCAAAGCACTGAAAAAAAGCGGCATGGAAAACATCCCGGTCATCTCGCTGAACCTGTCCGGGATGGAGAAAAACCCCGGCTTTCAGCTGACGTTTTCGCTCATCAAAAAATTGGTTTACAGCATCGTTTACGGCGATTTGCTGCTCCTGCTTTCCAACCAGACCCGTCCGTACGAACTGGTGGAGGGCGACACCGACCGCATGATCGAACAGTGGGTGGAAACCCTTTCGCAGGAATACAAGAGCGCCAAAAACGTCACCTACCGCCGCGTGAAACAAAATCTCGACCGCATTTTGAAGGATTTTGCTTCCATTCCCACCGACCGCAGCGAAGAGAAGATCCGCGTCGGCATCGTCGGCGAGATTTACGTCAAGTATTCGCCGCTCGGCAACAACAACCTCGAAGAATTTTTGCGCAGTGAAGATGTGGAAGTGGTGCTTCCGGGGCTGATGGACTTTGTCATTTTCAAGGTGGATAACCGTAAAGTCGACCCCACGCTCTACGGCGGCAACCACCTCAAACATGCGGTGGCCAGCTGGTTTGAAAATTACCTCATCGGCTGGGAGGACGATATGATCGAAGCGGTGAAAAAATATCCGCAGTTCCGTCCCCCGGCGCGTTTTTCCGATACCAAGGAACTCGTCAAAAACTACATGGGTTACGGCAATAAGATGGGCGAAGGATGGCTTTTGACCGGCGAAATGCTTGAACTGGTGCATTCCGGCTGTGAAAACGTGGTGTGCACCCAGCCGTTTGGCTGTCTGCCGAACCATGTGGCGGGCAAGGGCATGATCCGCAAAATCCGGGAAAACAACCCCAACGCGAACATCGTCGCGATTGACTACGACCCGGGTGCTACCGCCATCAACCAGGAAAACCGCATCAAACTGATGATCGCCAATGCGCGCCGGATGAAAAAACTCGAAGCCAAAGAGGCCCAAAAGAAATCCAAGAAGGCGCCGGCAAAGGCGAAAAAAACGGCGAAACCGTCCGCCGGTACCAAGTAACCGGCTTGGCGAATGCCGTTTGAAAAAGGAGAATCATTATGCATAAAGCTGCGATTGGCAACTGGATTACCGTTCCGTTTGATGCCGAAGGGGGCAGCGTCGTCTTTTGGCGGCGCTTTCGCGCTTCCAAACCGGTGGAACGCGCCGTCTTGTATATGAGCGCACTGGGACTGTATGAACCAAGCCTCAACGGAAAACCGGTGACCGACGCCCGATTCATGCCGGGCTTTACCGATTACCGCAAGCGCGTTCAGGCGCAGACCTTTGATGTGACTGCCCTGATTCAGGAAGAAAACGAACTTCGTGTGCAGGTGGGACCGGGATGGTGCGTCGGACGGTTTGGCTTTGAGGGCAAAACCCAGATGTACAGCGACCAGATGGCGCTTGTCGGGCTTTTGGAACTCACCTACGACGACGGAACCGGCGAACTCATTGTGACCGACCGCGACTGGCTGTGCGCACCGGGTGCGGTGCGCTTCTCAAACATCTATGACGGCGAAGTGTTTGACGCCGCATGGGAAGAACCCGAAGGCGTTTTTGCGGTGCTGTATGCGCATTCCAAGGAATGCCTGGTGCCGCAGGAAGGCTGCCCGGTCAAGGAACAGGAGCATCTTTCGGTGCAGGAAATGTTCACCACCCCCAAAGGGGAAGTGGTGCTGGACTTCGGGCAAAACCTCACCGGCTTTGTGCGCTTTACCGTCACGGGCGAGAAAGGCCAAAAGGCGACGGTGCGCCATGCCGAGGTGCTCGACGCCGACGGCAATTTCTATACCGCCAATCTTCGTTCCGCCAAGCAGGAAGTGATCGTTTGCTGCAACGGCGAACCGGTCACCTATCAGCCGCATTTCTCGTTCCAGGGATTTCGTTATATTCAGCCGGTGGATTGGCCGGAAGAGGTGCGTCCCGAAAACTTCACCGCAGTGGTGGTGCATTCGGAAATGAAGCGTACCGGCAACTTCCGCTGCGATGTGCCGGAAGTCAATCGCCTCTTCCAAAATATTCTGTGGGGACAAAAGGGCAACTTCCTGGACATCCCGACCGACTGCCCGCAGCGCGACGAACGTTTGGGCTGGACGGGGGATGCGCAGGTGTTTGTCCGCGCAGCTTCCTATAACTTTGATGTGCACCAGTTCTTTGTGAAATGGCTGCATGATTTGGCGCTTTGCCAGCACGAGAACGGGCTGGTGCCGGTGGTCATTCCGGAAATTCCGCTCGATTCGTGGGAGTTCAGCCCCGCAGGCTGGGGCGATGCGGCGGTGATCTGTCCGTGGCAGATTTATGTCACCTACGGCGACCGCAAGGTGCTGGCCGATCAGTTCGAAAGCATGAAGGCGTGGGTCGATTATATCCGCAGCCGCGGCGAAACCGAAGAATTGTGGGATTCGGACGAACAGCTGGGCGACTGGCTGGGGCTGGATGCACCCTACGGCAGCTATAAAGGGGCGACGGACGGCAATCTCGTCGCAACCGCCTACTATGCGTATTCGACGAGCCTGCTCATTAAAGCAGGCAAGGTGCTGGGCAAGGACGTTTCCCTGTATGAAAAACTGTATCCGCACATCGTGCGCGCCTATCAGGAAACCTATCTGGACGGCGACCGCGTGCGCTGCGATACCCAGACGGCGCAGGTGCTCACCCTCGCGTTTGATCTTTGCCCCAACAAAAAAGCGGTGGCGGATCGCTTGGCGGAACTGATTCACGAAAACGGCGACC
>CALXIC010000074.1 GCA_944388265.1 uncultured Clostridia bacterium
GAGAGGTTTTCGGCATACCATCAAACACAGGGATATGATCCAGCAGCTCAATGATCGATTTAGACACCCCGGAACGAACCTGTACTTCATCCACCGAGATATACTCCCCTTCCTGTCCGGCATGATACAAATTCCATGCCGCCGCTTCCCCAACTCCCTTGAGCGCGGCAAAGGGCAGGCGGATTTTTCCGTCCTCTACCTGATATTTCGTCGCGTGCGAACGGTACAAGTCGATGGGCAAGCATTCATATCCTCTAGCCATCATTTCGTTGATGAGCAAAATGGTATTGAATTCATCGTCTTCTTTGACCGAGCGGTTATTGCCCAGATGCTCGAGCGCTTCCAAACGGCGGCGCACCGCATCCTTGCCCTGGATAGCTTCTTCTACCGAAAAGTCCCCGTTTCGCACCGTAAAATACGATGCGTAAAATTCCAGCGGATAATAGATCTTATAATACCCCAACCGCACCGCCGCAATATCATAAGCGGCCGCATGCGCTTTCGGGAACATGTATTTGATCTTCATACAGCTGTCGATGTACCATTCCGGTACGCCGTGTTCCCGCATGGCGGCAAGATGCTCTTCGGTCAACAGTTTCGTGGCTTTCCCCTTACGGGTAATCTCCATGATCTTAAACGCCATC
This sequence comes from uncultured Clostridia bacterium, assembly GCA_944388265.1. Lineage (GTDB taxonomy): Bacteria > Bacillota > Clostridia > Oscillospirales > Ruminococcaceae > CALXIC01. Next base: position 645 of record CALXIC010000074.1, read on the forward strand.
CCCGGTTCCAGACCTTTTTGGATCAGATAAATCATGATGCTGTCACGCGTACCGATCACTTCATTGATTTTACAGGTGCCGTTTTTAATCAGATCCTGTGCATTGCCCAGCCAAACGTCCGTCCCATGGGAAAGACCGGAAATCTGAAGCAAGTCGTTGAAGGTCTTCGGCTGTGCATCGATCAGCATCTGGCGCACAAACGGCGTACCGAGTTCCGGCAGACCAAAGGTGCCGGTTTCACTATGAATCTCTTCCGGAGTGACACCGAGCGCTTCGGTGGAAGTCAACAGACTGTAAATCTTTGGGTCGTTCATCGGTACGTCAAACACACTGGTATGCGTCATATCTTCCAGATGCTTGATGTGCGTCGGCCCAACGTGCCCCAGTTCGTCCAGTTTCAAAATGGTATCGTGCAGCGACTTAAATTCAAAATGGGTCGTGATATTATCCGAACCGACGTCGTTTGCCGGATACTGAATCGGACAAAAATCGTAAACGTCGTACTTCGCCGGAATGACGACCATGCCGCCCGGATGCTGGCCGGTGGTGCGTTTGACCCCAGTGCAGCCGATGGCAAGGCGGCGTTCCTCTGCACTGTGCACGACTATGCCGCGTTCTTCCAGATATTTTTTGACGAACCCGAACGCGGTCTTATCTGCGAGTGTACCGATGGTTCCCGCTTTAAACACGTGATCCTTGCCGAACAATTCTTCCGTATAGCGATGGGCACGGGATTGATATTCATCGGCAAAGTTCAAGTCGATATCCGGTGATTTATCCCCATGGAATCCAAGGAAGGTTTCAAACGGGATATCATGCCCGTCCATAATCAGCGGCGTCCCGCACTTTGGACAATCCTTATTGGGGAGGTCAAATCCGGAACCGACACTTCCGTCCGTAAAGAATTCCGAATAGCGGCATTTCGGGCAGCGGTAATGCGGCGGAAGCGGATTGACTTCCGAAATCCCTGCCATCGATGCCGTCAGAGAAGAACCAACCGAACCACGCGACCCGACCTGATAACCGTCCTGCACCGAACGAGACACCAGCTTCTGCGCAATCATATACAGCACGGCAAAGCCGTTGGCGATGATGGAATCGAGCTCTTTTTTCAGTCGTTTTTCCACCAGTTCGGGCAGCGGATCACCGTACCATTCGTGCGCACGCTCATAGCAGATGCGCTGCAGTTCCTCTTCCGATCCTTCAATTTCCGGCGTATACGTCCCTTTCGGAAATGCACGCAGTTCCGGATCGGTCATGTCGGCAATGAGATTGGAATTGGTGACAACCACTTCATATGCCTTTTCTTCGCCCAAATAAGAGAATTCTTCCAGCATCTCTTGCGTCGTGCGCAGATAAAGCGGTGCTTGTTCGCCGGCATCCTTAAATCCCTGTCCGGCCTGTAAAATTTCCCGAAAAATACTGTCCTCCGGATTCATAAAATGAACGTCGCAGGTCGCAACGACCGGCAGATGCAGCGCTTCGCCCAGATGAACCACCGTGCGGTTGAAATCGCGCAGCTGCTCCTCATCCTTTGCCATCCCGGTGCGCAGCATATACCGGTTGTTTCCGATGGGCTGAATTTCCAGATAGTCGTACATCGACGCAATTTTACAAAGTTCTGCCCACGGCTTTCCTGCGACAATCGCGCGGAACAATTCCCCTGCTTCACAAGCCGAACCCAAAATCAAGCCTTCCCGATATTTGAGCAACGCGCTTTTGGGAATGCGCGGTTTTTTATAGAAATATTCCATATGACCCATTGAAATGAGCCGATACAGATTTTTGAGACCCACCTTATTTTTCACCAGAATGATCTGATGATAATACGGCAGCTTTTTGGGATCGGCGCCGCTGAGTTTGGAATTGATGTCCTGAATGGTGCAGACCTCTTTTTCCTGCAGCATCGGAATGAATTTTTGAAAGATCTTGGCCAAAACAGCCGCATCATCGCAGGCACGGTGGTGATGAAAATCGCCCACTTTTAAATGTTCCGCCACCAGATTCAGCTTATGCCGCGACAATTCGGGCAGCAGCTGGCGGGAAATGGCCACCGTATCGATCGACGTAAAATCGCGCACAATCCCGATTCGGCCGCAGGCCGCATTCAAAAAGCCCATATCAAAGGGGGCGTTGTGCGCAATAAACACCGCATCTTCCCCGCACCAATCCAAAAATTGACGGACGGCTTCGTCTTCGCGCGGAGCATCCGCCACCATTTCGTTGGTGATGCTGGTGAGTTCCGTAATATTTGCGGGGATTGGACGTCCGGGGTTGACGAAGGTATCAAACGAATCCAGAATCTCCCCGTTGCGCACCCGCACCGCACCAATTTCCGTCAACCGGTCATTGCCGGCAGAAGTCCCGGTCGTTTCGGTATCGAATACAATAAATTCGCCATCCAGCGCACGGTCATCCGATCCGACGACAATCTCCGCACAGTCGTCGACGTAGTAGCTCTCGACACCATAAATAAGTTTAAAATCTCCACCCTGTTTATGAATATCGTCCACCGCATACATCGCATAAGGAAATGCCTGCACCACGCCGTGGTCGGTAATCGCCATCGCTTTATGACCCCAGCGATAAGCGGTATGGATGAGATCTTCTACTTTGTTGATCGCATCCATGGCCGACATGTTGGTATGCAAATGGAGTTCCACGCGCTTCTCCGGTGCGTTGTCCATCCGTTTCTGGCGTTCAAAAATCGTGATATCATACGGACGAATGGCAATTTCGTGCGCGTATTTGTCAAAACTTGCATCGCCGCGCACCAAAATGCTGGTGCCGACCTTGAGCTTATCGTAAGTATCTTTATTTTTGACATCGTCAAAAATTTTGAGCATATTGGAGCCGGTAAAATCGGTGAAATCCACCGAAAGGATGATTTTATCCTCGTTTCGGGTAAGCTTGGATTCGACGCCAAAAATCTCACCCCAGACCACGCATTTTCCGGTTTCCTGCGTCACCTGCGAAAGATCCATCGGTTTTTCACGAATCGGCTTGCCCATCAACACTTCGGCATTTTTGCCGCCGGCCGGTAAACCGTCCGCTACCAGACGAACCGTACGTTTCGGCGCACGGGAAGGCGCTGTCGAAGTAGGCGGTGCATCATAACCGCTAGTGGGCATCTCCGGCGGCGGAACCAAATCATCCACCGGCGGCAGATCAGGCAGCACGGAATCTGCATCTTCCTGCGTCAGCGCCAATTTACCGACAAAAGAAACCTGCAAAGAACGCTGAAACTCCTCCCGGATCAATTGCCCGAGCGCTTTGCACACATGGAATTTTTCCAAAATCTCAGCGCCGCCGTGAAACAGCTCGATGGTCAGAT
>CALXIC010000075.1 GCA_944388265.1 uncultured Clostridia bacterium
TCGGTTCCTTTGTACCGGCGTCGTCGGCAGAAATCGGAATTGTCGACCGCATTTTTACGCGTGTCGGCGCTTCGGATGATTTGGCTGCGGGACAGTCCACCTTTATGGTGGAGATGAGTGAAGTGGCGCATATTTTAAAGCACGCCACGCCTCACAGCCTAGTCATTTTGGATGAAATCGGACGCGGGACCTCCACCTTTGACGGGATGAGCATTGCCAAAGCGGTGGTGGAATATCTGGCGACCAACCGTAAACTTCGCTGCAAAACGCTTTTTGCGACGCATTATCATGAGCTGACGTCGCTGGAAGAAGAATTGCCGGGTATTTTAAACTACAACATCGCGGTGAAAAAGCGCGGGGATGACATCACGTTCTTGCGCAAAATTGTGCGGGGCGGTGCGGATGACAGCTACGGGATTGAAGTGGCAAAGCTTGCAGGCGTGCCGGACAAAGTGGTGTCCCGCGCCAAAGAAATCTTAAAACAGCTGATTGCCGATGGCTTGGTGATTCGTGAAGCGCCGAAGCCGGAGGAAAGCGATCAAGCCACCTTTTCGACCTATTCCAGCCCGGTGGAAGAGATCATTAAAAATACGGCAATGGATACGCTGACACCTCTGGAGGCGCTCAATTTGCTGTATGAACTCAAAAAGAAATTGACCATGTAGAAAGGAAACCATATGGCGAAAATCAATTTGCTGGATCCGGCGGTTTCGGAACTGATCGCCGCCGGGGAAGTGATTGAACGTCCGGCGTCGATCGTCAAAGAATTGCTGGAAAACGCAATTGACGCAGGGGCGACAGCGGTTACGGTGGAAATGAAAAACGGCGGGATCACCTTTCTTCGCATCACCGACAATGGCTGCGGGATGGAGCGGGAGGATGTCCCCACCGCTTTTCTGCGCCATGCCACCAGCAAGGTTGCCCGGAAAGAAGATTTGGATCAGATCCATACCCTCGGCTTTCGCGGTGAAGCGCTTGCGAGCATTGCGGCTGTCACCAAGCTGGAACTGATGACCAAAACAGCGGACGCTCCCATGGGGGTGCATTATGTGCTTCATGGCGGTGTGGTGGAAGAATGCTCCGACATCGGCTGTCCGGACGGCAGTACATTTGTAATTCGCGATTTGTTTTATAATGTGCCGGCGCGCCTCAAGTTTTTGAAAAAGGGCGTGACGGAAGGCGCCGCCGTGCAGAGTGTGGTGGAAAAACTGGCACTCTCCCATCCGGAGGTTTCGATCAAATTGATTCGGGACAATCGTCCGGTTTTGCATACGCCGGGGGACGGCACGCTTCTTTCCGCGATTCATGCGGTGCTGGGGCGTGAATTTGCTCATGCGCTGATCGAGGTTTCGTACGATTATCAGGGGATTTCTGTGCGGGGCTTTACGGTAAAATCGGAAAAATGCCGCAAAAGCCGTGCACTTCAAAATTTCTTTGTGAATGGCCGCTATGTAAAATCCAGAACCTGTATGATAGCGCTTGAAGAAGCGTACACCAACGCCAAGATGATCGGGAAGTTTCCGGCGTGCGTGCTGATGATTTCTCTGCCGTACGATCAGGTGGACGTCAACGTCCATCCGGCAAAGGTGGAGGTGCGTTTTGTTCAGGAAAAGCTGGTGTACGATACACTGTATTTTGCCATCAAGTCTGCGCTCACCCGTGCAGATATTTTGACGACGAATGTCAATGAAGAAAAGACCTTTGTTTCCAGACCGGTGCTGCCGGTGAAGGAAGCATCCCATCAGCAGCAAAGCTTTGCAAAGCCTGCTTCCGCAAAAATTCCTGCGCAAACGATGACGGCAGAAGAATACCGCCGTCAGTTTTTGAAGGAAAAGCCGTCGTTTGAGCACACCATTTTGCCAAAACCAAGCGAACCTGTTCAGTCGACGCTAGTACCGAAAACGCCTGTGAAACAGGAAGAAGAGCACCGAGGCTTTAGCATCCTTAGGCAGTCGCCGGAAGAACATTCGCCGAATGCGCGCCATAAGGTGTTAGATGAAAACGATCCGTTTGCGTTTTTATATGAAACCAGTTTTCAGAAAAAGAATGAGGTCAAAAAGCCTGCTTTTGGCAGTGATCGCCCGCTGTATCAAGAACCGCTGAAGCCGAAGGAAACTTCCGAACCGGCGGTTTCCAGAGAGGTGCTTTTGGAAGCAAAGAAAACCCCCGTGAAGGCAAAGGAACCTTCGGATCTCCCGCAAAAGAGCACGCCGGATGAACCGAAGGTGCGCATCCGCATGATCGGAGAACTGTTTAAGACGTACGTATTATTTGAAGCAAACGATTTGTTTGTCATGATCGATAAGCATGCGGCGCATGAACGGCTGCTCTTTGAACAGCTCAAAGAGTCGGTGGATTTGCGGGAAAGTCAGGTGCTGCTCACCCCGCTGATGCTCTCACTGGATGCCAAGGAGCGGGCGGTTCTTTTGGATCATCCAGAGGAGCTGGAAGCGCTCGGCTTTCATTTTAAGGAAATGGATGGACAGCTTGCGGTCACTGAAGCGCCTTTGGTGCTGCATCGGTATGACTTAGCGGACATTGTGACCGATTTGGCAGAACAGCTTTCCAACCAAACGGTGCAGCTGATCCCTGAACAGCTGGAAGAGTTGCTGCACTCGATGGCTTGCCGCGCGGCGGTCAAGGCAAACGATACGCAGTCTTTGCAGGAATTGGAAGCATTGGTGCAAGAGGTGTACCGGGACGAACGCATTCGGCATTGTCCGCACGGACGTCCGGTTGGCGTGACGATGACCCGCTATGAGATTGAGAAAAAATTTGGACGTCACGGTTGATGGAGGAAATGAAATGGAAAAAATCCGCTGTGCGGCGGTGGTAGGACCCACCGCTTCTGGGAAAACGGCGCTTGCCGTCGAGCTGGCCAAGAGCCTTCAAGGGGAAGTGATTTCTGCCGACAGCATGCAGATTTATCGTGATATGCAGATTGCCACGGCGAAACCCACAGCGGAAGAGATGCAGGGAATCCCGCATCATCTGATGGATTTTTTAAGCCCTGAAGAATCGTTTTCCGTTTCGGATTATGTGCAGCTGGCGCGCCAGGTCATCGACGATGTCACTGCGCGCGGCAAACTGCCGATTGACATCGACGATGTCACTGCGCGCGGCAAACTGCCGATTGTCTGCGGCGGTACGGGGCTTTATGTTTCGTCC
>CALXIC010000076.1 GCA_944388265.1 uncultured Clostridia bacterium
TGTGATCCAACGCATCCTCCGCATGGTACGCCATCATGAGTTCACCCTGCTCGTCCAAATAGAACGAATGATGGCCCGGTCCATACTCGCTTTCGACTGAATAGAAAGACAACACCGGCGTGACGGATTTTTCCCAGCTTTCTTTGCAAAGGAGATCGGCATCTTCTTTTGCCGTCAAAAGCCCCACCGCATAGGTATAGGCATTGGCCGATCCCCCGGAATAACCGAGATACACCCGATGATCTTTGACAAATGCATGGGGGCCTTCGTTGTTGATGGTGCCGCTGACATTCTCCCATCCGTACAGCGGTCTGGAAAGCAAAACCGGATCGCTTTTCAGCTGCCACGGCTGATGCTCATCGATTTCCGCAATATAAAGCATGGAGCCGGTGTCCTTGGGCGTTCCGATCTGTTCCCGGTAAGACCAGATCATATAAGAAGCACGAACCGTTTTCAGATAGGTCATATCGAGCGTAATGCCGCCCGCACCCAGGTAACTCCCGTCTTTCTTTCGGATTCGGATGGGTTCTTCCCAGTCTTTGGGATTTAAGAGGTCCCCGCCTTTTTTGAGTTTCATCAAATGGCACTGCGGGCCCCAAACCGTTCCGCTCACCGCAAACAACAGGTAGAGTTCTCCCCCGATCACATGAAATTCCGGCGCCCAAAAGGTCTGTACAAACCCCTTTTCTTCGTCCACATCCAAGAGGATCGTCTGCGGCGTGTCCTTTTGAAACAGCCCTTCCACGCGATCCGCTTTTCGCACATAAAACGCCCGATCGTCTTCATTGTCGTTGGTGGCAATAAAATACCAGTTCCCTTCCCAGAAAAAAATCACCGGGTCTCCATAGCCAACCGCCAAAGGAAACGAGTACACGTTCTCGTGTATCGTCCCTTCGATGGTAAGGCCTTCTGTTCCCAGACGATCGTCCGGTTTGCTCTCCCCCTGCACCGTTTTCGACCGCACCGATCCATCCGAATAAACGAGCTGCGCCTGGATTTGGCGGAGTGCATCCAATTCGTTTACCGTTACGGTTTCCGGCACGCGTGTTTCCACATGCTTGATCGGATTCCAGCGGCATTCGGCCCGCGCACAGACTTCGGCGCGGATGGGTAACACATTGCCCATTTGCGCGCCTTTGGGAAGCTGGAGCACGGCGTGATCTTGCGGTTCTTCGGTGCAGATCCATGCGGTTCCGCTGACCGTTTGCGTTTGCCAAACGGTCTCCACCTCCGTCTGATACCACCACCGGTTTGCATCCATCCAGCGAAGACTGTAACGACGCGTTTGGGCATCGAAGGTACACATCACGCGTTCCACGGCCGCATCGGCGGACAGATGAATACAGCTAGTTTGCTCAAATGAAATCAGATCGTTTGTATGCCACAGCAAAACATCCGCACCGGTTGTGTGCTCCGGCGTTCCGTCTTCCAAAACGCGAAGCGCCGCAATGCCGTATCCTTCGTTTGCATGAAAAATCCAGGGGGCTTTTACACCTCTCGGCTGAAGGGTGTTGTCCGAAAGAACCTTTGCTTCCGTAAAAAGAATGCCGTAATTTTTGTTGAGCGGCGAATAACTCACTCCATCGCGGCTGACTGCCAGATGAATGCTGCGCGCCAAACCATCCGGATAGCACTCCGGACAAACGTCTCTTGTATAAACCATCAAATATGCTTGCTGTTCGTTTACTTCCACCATATGGATTCCCTTTCCCCTGCATGCGCCCGGAAATTGTCCGATATTTTTGCGTCAAGAATTACATCAATTATAGGAGCGCTTTTTGTCCCCGTCAACCGTTTGGCAAAGATTCTTGTCCTGCCGCATGAATTTCTATGAAAGCAGCAAAAACCCGCATGAAATTTGTGTGTTTTAACTTGCAGCATGGCTGAGACAACGATAGACGTATTTCCGAACAATTTCATCCTGTGGGTGAATCAAGCAATAAAACCATAAGATCCGTTTACGTGCAGCAGCTCGAACGTCGAGCAACCTTCCTTGGGGAATCTTTCACCCATTTTCCACTCGCCGCATAGGATACTTCGAGCCAAAGCTCAATCTCATCAAAGGAGCGTAATCAATTATGGGAATGCCCGTTATTACGGCAAGTACGACCACCCGTACACAGAATTACAGATATCATTCAGTCGGTAGCGCTGCAGGAAACGGCCCTTTCGCACATTCTGAATGCAGAAGGGGAAAAAATCCAGAAAATGGTCGCGATGGAAGACGTGACTCCGGAAGTGCTTCTTGCGACGAATAAATCCGTCGAATCGATGGTCAATGCGGTCTCCCGGCTGGAAATGATTCTCCAGTCCAAGCTTTCCACCTTTGAAGGCTATTTGGGCGATACCGCCGAACCGGCAGCACCTGCTGCGGAATAATCCAGTTCAAACGGGACTTCTTTACGAGGTCCCGTTTTTTGCGGACAAAGTCGAAATTGATCGCATAGAATACCCTGCGTGCGTCAAACGCCTCAAGTAATTTTTAGGAGGATCTTCTATGGCAATCAATTTTGGCCTTGCCAATGAATATAATGTCTTCGTCTTCGGCAACATGAGCCTGAGCAATACCGACGCAGAGGGCCGGGTGGCGGTAGGCGGCAATGCCGTGCTGAGCAATTACGGCATCGGTGCGAACATCACCCCGCTTCCGCCGGCCAACACCGACCCGTCCTTTGTGGTCAACGGGGACGTCAACGTATCTGCCGGCTCCAATGCCAGCGGCAACACCGTCATCAGCCCCACCAGCAACGTGATCCAGTACACGATGGGAAACCCCAACGGGTCGCTCATCGTCGGCACCCCGATTGATTTTGCGGAAGCCGAACGGTACTTAAAATGCGCCAGCGTCTTTTGGAGCACGCTCGCGCCGAACGGCACGGGAACCGTGGTCTTTGGGCAGTTAAACCTCACCGGCACGGACGAAACCTTAAACGTGTTCCGCTTTGACAGCCAAAACATTTACGGCAGCGGCTCTTCGCTCAACCAGTTAAACGGCATCAACATCATTGCACCCGTCAACTCCACCATCTTAATCACCGTCGACGGTGCGAACATCCAGTACGGAAGCTATCAGATTTTCCGAAACGGCGTTGCGGCATCGAGAACAAACGCCCGAAAGATTTTGTGGAACTTCCCGAGTGCGCTGACGTGGTCCAACAGCACCACCGCCATTTACGGTTCGGTGCTCGCCCCGTTTGCGGATGCAACCACCACATTCAGCCAGATCAACGGCAACATCATCTTTGAAAGCTATACCGGAAATGCGGAAAGCCACAACGAACTCTTCATCGGCGAACTGCCCGACCCGATCACCTGTCTGTTGACGACGACTACGACGTCGTCGACCAGTTCTACGACTTCGACGACGAGTTCCACCACTTCGACGACGAGTTCGACCACCACAACCAGCACCACGACGTCCACCACCTCCACCACAACGACCACGACCGCCGTCCCGCGTGCGCAGGCCATTTCGGATTTGTTTGAATCCATCGCATTGCAGCAAACGGCACTGTCTCACATTTTGAACGCTGAGGGCGAAAAACTGCAAAAAATCCTGTCTTTTGACGAGGTGGATGCGCCGACCATTCTTCGCACCAACCAATCGGTCGAACAAATGGTAAATGCGGTCTCCAACCTGGAAACCATTTTAAAAGGGAAACTCGATCTGTTTTTCGAATAATCCATGATCTTTTGAGCGGACGCAGCAACCAATTGCTGCGTCCGCTCTTACAAAAAGAGAGGTGATCGGTATCAAAGCAGCGATCTTAACGATGTTTTCCGGATTATCCAGCACCTACTCGCTCGTCAATGTGGCGGCGGATCAAATCCGCATGCTGTTAAACGAAAACATCGCCGTCAAAGTTTTGGTCAGTGAGGACTGCCCGGACAACCAGCGCACCGGCATTTTTGCGGACAAACGCATCGAGTGGGTGAAGATCACCAACACCCTGCACGGAAAGCGCATCGTCTGGCACGATTATTCCGGCGCCACCGGAACCGTGCACGAGTCCTTTTTTGAAGAAGCCACACACATTGCCGATGATTTTGTGCGGCATTTGCAGGATGTGGATGTCTGCATTCTGCACGACATTCTGTATCAGGGATGGCATTTGGTGCACAACGTCGCCATCCGTCAGGCGCAAAAACGTTTGCCCCATCTGCGGTTTTTGGCCTTTACCCATTCGCTGCCCGCCAATCGGCCGCCGCGCATGGAGCCGCCGTTTGATGCGCGCTTTACCGGAATGCCCCGCGCCACCTTCGTCTACCCCACCTATTCGGGCATTCCGGCCTTGGCGGCGCAGTACGATGTCCCCGAAGGCCGGTGCGCCGTCGTCTCCAACACGCTGCCATGGATTTCTTCCATGAGCCAGGCGGCACAGGATGTTGCAAGCGCGATGGATCTTAGACAGGCGGAAATCGTGATTGTTTATCCCGCCCGGCTCACCACCGCGAAAAAATTCGAAAAAGTTGCCGCCCTTGCGGGTGCGATTCAAACGGTATCCGAGAAAAACACCAAGGTGATCTTTTGCGATTTTCCCAGTGCGGACATCCAAAGCAGCATCTACAAGTCCATCATAGCGACCGAAGGCCAGAAATACGGGCTGCCCAAAGACCATCTGCTGTTCACGTCCGATGCGGGGTACCCCGACGGATTCCCGCGGGAAAGCGTCTTTGAACTGTTCGCACTTTCCAACCTCTTCGTATGCCCATCCTATTCCGAATCCTTCGGGTTAACCGTCTTGGAGGCGGGCAGCCGCGGAAACTTTTTGGTGCTAAACGAAGCGGTGCCCGCCCTCAAAGAACTGGGCGGCAAACTGGGGGCTTACTTTATGCGGTGGGATGCCCGCAATTTCGGTTACGACACCCGCGAAAAATATGCGCCGTCCGAAAAAGATTATCTGGAAGATCACGCCCGCATCATCGTCAACCTCATGCGCGAGGATCGAAGCCTTTCGGCCAAAACCATCATCCGAACCCGCTACAACAGCCACTGGATCTGCAAAAACCAGCTGCTCCCCCTGCTGGACCCGATGGGATACTAGCTGTGACAAATAAAAAACGCCTTCGCACGACATCCACTGTGTACGAAGGCGTTTTCATCATCTTTCCCGAGCCGTTTTGACCCCTGCGGCATTTGATGGTTTTATGATAACTGATGCAAGGGCCCGCCTTATTTTCCGGCAAACGGTCAAAACCAGCCGGAATCTTTCGCATGCAAAACGGTGATGCGCCGCTTTTCGGACAAAATCAGCCCGTCGCGCTGCATCGCAGAAAGTTCCTTGCAAAGCGCGCTGCGGTCCACGCTCAGATAATCCGCAAGCTGCTGCCGGTTGTACGGAAGTTCAAAGAAATCGCCGCCCGCTTTTTTCGCACATTCGGAAAAATAAGAGAGCAGTTTTCCGCGAATGGATTTCGGGCTGGTGTGCAAAATGCGGCGGGAGAGCTGCAAGCTTTTTTGCGCGCAGATGGTCAGCAGATTTTTCACCAGCACCATATGAAAGGAACAGGCGTGATCGCAGGGAGAAAGGATGCGCCCCGCTTCCAAAAACAGCACCGTCGTCTCTTTCGCCGCCGTGACACAAATCAACAGCGGTTCGCCGGGCACACAGGCATAAGCTTCCCCAAACACCGCGCCCGCCTGCGCACGTCCCAAAATACTTTGGTGCCCCCACACATCGGTGCAGGAAATGAACACCTCTCCGCGAAGGACAAGTCCAATCTGTGCGGTGGGTTTTCCCTCCGACCAGATCACCGCCCCTTTTTCATAGGTTTTTTGCACGCCATGCAGACAATGAAGCAGCCCTTCGCAGTCCGTCGGCGAAATTCCGCGAAACAGGGCGGTCTCCCACAGCTTTTGTTCCATAAAATTCTCCTTTTGTGGTTAGAACCACTGATTTTTTGTGCTGATTCTAGTATACTGCCCTTGTAAGCAAAAGACCATACCCAAAAAAGGAGAAACGATATGATTCGCAAAGTCATTCAAATTGATCAAAATTTATGCAACGGCTGCGGCGCGTGTGCTGCGGCCTGTCACGAAGGCGCCATCGGCATGGTGGACGGCAAAGCCGTGCTGCTGCGCGACGATTACTGCGACGGTTTGGGCGACTGCCTGCCAACCTGTCCCACCGGGGCGATCACCTTCGTGGAACGGGAAGCGCTTCCCTACGATGAACAAGCAGTCTTGGCAAATAAGCAAGCAAAAGCAAAACCGCACACCGGCTGTCCCGGACATCAGATGCACCGCTTTGTCCGAAACGAAGAACCGCTGACCGAAAAACCCGCATCGCGCCCCTCTCAGCTTGGACAGTGGCCCTGCCAGATTCAGCTGGCACCCGTGAACGCGCCGTACTTTGACGGTGCAAACCTCTTGATTGCCGCGGACTGCACCGCTTTCGCGTACGCCAATCTGCACGAAGAATACATGAAGGGAAAAATCACCCTCATCGGCTGCCCGAAACTGGACCCGGTGGATTACAGCGAAAAGCTCACCGCCATCCTTTCGCAAAACAACATTCAAAGCGTCACCGTCATCCGCATGGAAGTGCCCTGCTGCGGCGGATTGGAATTCGCCGTCAAAAAGGCCCTGCAAAACAGCCAGAAATGGATCCCGTGGCAGGTGGTCACCCTTTCGATTGACGGCAGAGTAAAATAAACGGCCCATTTTTAGGGCACAAACACGCGCAAGATGATTCTTGCGCGCGTTTTTTTCTTTCACGGCGGTATCTTTTTTCAGAAGAAAGACATAAGATGACAGGGGAACTTTTTTCCCACCAGCCAAACTTTCTTCAGGAGGAAACCCCATGGGTGTGTTACAAGTTCCAATAAGGAAATCAATCAAAGCCGCATTGCCTGCGACGGGACGTTAAAAATCACACTCGCACTGTCCGCTGCACCGGATATTACATCCAACCCCTCCGACATCGTGCTCATTCTCGACCGCTCCGGCAGTATGGCGGGCGATCCGCTTGCCAACATGAAAGCGGGCGCCAAAACCTTTATCGACATCATTGAAGAGGCGACCGACGGCGTCACAGATGGCCAAATCGGCTCCGGCAGCCGCATTGGGATCGTCAGCTTTGCGACGACGGCGACTGCCGATACCCAGCTCATCACCTCGGTGGATACCCTCAAAGAAGCCGTCAACAGTCTCACGGCGGAAGGCGCCACCAATCACGCGGACGCCTTTCAAAAAGCGACCGAACTGTTTGATCCGATGTCCGCCAATGCCAAGGTGATGGTCATGTTTACCGACGGCAAGACCACCGCCGGTGAACTGCCGGGTCCGGTGGCCGCTGCCGCCAGAGCGTCGGGCATCATCATCTACTGCATCGGTCTGGTGGGTGCGGACGGCATCAGTGTCGCCACCTTAAACGACTGGACAACCGACCCGGATGCTTCCCACGTTGCCGTCACTCCCGACGACGCCGATCTGGAAGAGCTGTTCCGGGAATTAGCCGCCAACATTTCCAAGACGGGGGCGACCAACATTGTGATCGATGAAGCCGTGCATCCCGATTTTGAGATTCAAAGCGTGCTGCCGCCCACCAAGGGCACGGCGATGATGATCGACAAACATACCCTGCAATGGAAAATGGACGAGCTGGGTGTCAGCGCAAACGAAGGGGCGACCCTCGAATTCTTTGTCAAACACACCGGAAAAGACGGCGGGGAAAAACACGTCAACGAAGCCATCAGCTATTCCGACACCGAGGGAAACGTGGTGCCCTTTCCCGACCCGGTGGTCACCGTGGACTGCGGCGAAGTCATCCGCCCCGAACCCTGCCCCGAGCCGGTCACCCTTACGGTGGAAGGCTGCGAAGATTCCATTGTACTCGATGCCGGGGACGTGGCGCTCCAATCCCTCGGGCGCATTTTGCAGCTAAACGTCACCGTCAAGCACGTCTGCCCGGACAAACGCGTGGCGTTGGCCGTCATCCTGACCGAAATGGGCAAAGACGGCATCGAGTATCCGCGCGGCATGAAAACCATGACACTGCCGGCGCACAAGGGTTCGTCCTGCCGGGATCTTTTGGTGCAGTGCATTTCGTTTGTCCTGCCGGAAGATCTGAGCCAAACAGGCAGCACCACCTCGCTTTGTCAGCCGTGCAGCTTCAAAGCCCGCTTCCTTGCCCATTACATCGACACGGACTTTTTGTGCTGTGACAAAGTCATCCAGCTGTAAAAGCCGCTCTTGACGAATGAACCGTTTCCCGGTATAATAAAAACTCAAGCGGCAGAAGCCGTTTTTAAGCGCAGAAGCGCTCTTATTTGACAAAATACCTTGTAAACTCGCGTGTTATCGGAGACATGCAATTTCTCAGCAGAGAAATTGCATGTCTTTTTTGTTTTGCACATCTTTAATTTCAGGAGCACTCGAAGATGAACGACCA
>CALXIC010000077.1 GCA_944388265.1 uncultured Clostridia bacterium
TACAACTACGAGCGTATCCAAAGCAAAACAGGAGTAGCGCCGCTAACGCTGCGCCACTCCTGCTAAAACTGAATATTCCTACACCCGGGGCTTTTTTGTGCTGTCTGCACAATCTGGAGCAGTTCAAATAGCTGGGGAGAGTTTTTGTCGTTTGGTGGCTCCCGATGCTTCGGTTATTCGCCGAATACTTCAAACGGCAGGACAAAGTCCTGTGCCGCAAGGCTGTCCTGCCACTGCAGGAGATTGGAGCAGCCCAAAATAGCGCCGGCGGGAAGCGGGTTGCAGGTGATGTAGGCGAGGGCGATGACGGTGGGGGAAACCCCATACGTTTCCGCCAGCCGCTTGACCGTTTGAAAACGCGCTTCATTTTCCGCACGGAAGCGGTCGTTCAAAAAGCGGTCGCGCACCTTTTGCGGGAGCTGATCGGCGGGCATCTGCGCCATTTTGGAGAAAAGTCCCTTGGCTTGCGATTCAAAGGCAAAGACCGGCAGGTTCATGTCCAGATAGGCGCGGTGAGTAGCCTCGTCCATGATGATGAGGGTATCGTCTCCCATCGCTTTCAGATCGGTTTTGGCGTACGACCATTGGATCTGGCTGGCGGAGAAGGGCGTCAGCCCATGAGCGTTGGCGTAATCGTTGGCTTCGCGGATGCGTTCGACCGTCCAGTTGGAGGCGCCCAAAAAGCGCACCATTCCCTGTTTGACAAAGTCGTGCAGCGTTTCCATAATTTCGGCCACCGGGCGGTTGAGATCGTCGCGGTGCAGCCAGTAAACATCGACATGGTCGGTTTGGAGCGCTTCCAAACTTTTGCCCAAATCCGACGACAGTTCTTCATAGGAAAGGCGCGGATGGTGCATGTCATTCATCGGCGGATGTCCGCCCTTGGTGGAGATCAAGAGTTCGCTGCGCAGTCCGGTGCGGGTGAGCCATTCGCCGACGGCGGCTTCCGCCGGGCGGTCGTCGCCCGGTTCAAAGAGGGAGTAAACCCGCGCCGTGTCGATGGTGCGTCCGCCCATTTCATAATATTGATCCATTTGACAGTAGGCGTCCGACGGGCGGGCATACCCCAAATAGGTGGTTCCGAACATCAGTTTGGACACTTCGGCTTGATCTTTCGAGTTTTGTATGGTAAAGGTACGCATGAGGATTCTCCTTTCTGCTATGTGCTTTTCTTCATCATAACGGACGCACAAAAACTTGTCAAGTCTTGTGCGTTCTTTTGTTGACTTTTTGCTAGAAACCTGCTATAATAAAATTACACTAAAACATTTTAGTATGTTCTAAAATATGGAGGGATTCATCATGGCAAAGAAACAGGCAAAAATGGTCATTGACCGTGATTTCCGGATTTCCCCGATTGATAAACGTATCTATGGCTCGTTCATCGAACATCTGGGCCGCGCGGTATACGAAGGCATTTATCAGCCGGGTCATCCGACTGCAGACAAAAACGGCTTCCGTCAGGACGTTATGGGTCTGGTACGCGATCTGAATGTACCGATCATTCGTTATCCGGGCGGCAACTTTGTTTCCAACTTCTACTGGGAAGACAGCGTGGGACCGGATCGTCCGCGCCGTTTGGAACTGGCTTGGCGCAGCACCGAAACCAACGAAGTCGGCATCAGCGAATTTTCGAAATGGTGCAAAGAAGTTGGTTCGGATGTCATGATGGCGGTCAACCTCGGCACTCGCGGCATTGCCGATGCCTGCAACCTCTTGGAATACTGCAACCATCCGTCCGGTTCGAAATACAGTGATCTGCGTATCAGCCACGGCGACCGCGATCCGTACAACATCAAAGTTTGGTGCCTGGGCAACGAAATGGATGGTCCGTGGCAGACCGGCCACAAAACGCCGGACGAATACGGCCGTTTGGCAGAAGAAACCGCTAAAGCCATGAAGGTCATCGACCCGACCATCGAACTGGTTTCCTGCGGCAGCTCCAACACCATGATGCCGACCTTCCCGGAATGGGAAGCGACCACCTTGTCGCATGACTACGACTACGTCGATTACATCTCGCTGCATCAGTACTTCGGCAACCGTTTCAACGACTCCAAGAACTTCCTGGCTCAGTCGATGGAAATGGATCGCTTCATCCAGACGGTTGTTTCGACCTGTGACTATGTCAAGGCGAAAAAACGCAGCAAAAAAGACATGATGCTCTCCTTCGACGAATGGAACGTCTGGTTCCACTCCGATGCAGCGGACGAAGATACCATGAAGAACCGTCCGTGGCAGGTTGCTCCGCATCTGCTCGAAGACCTCTACAACTTCGAAGATGCGCTGCTGGTCGGCTTGATGCTCATCACCTTCATGAAACATGCGGACCGTCTGAAAATGGCTTGCTTGGCACAGCTCGTCAACGTCATCGCGCCGATCATGACCGAAACCGACGGACCGGCTTGGCGTCAGACCATCTACTATCCGTATCTCCATGCGTCGAAATACGGCCGCGGCATTGCGTTGCAGCCGGTGCTCTCCTCGACCAAACATGACACCATCGACTACACCGATGTCAACGACATCGATTCGGTGGCTGTTTGGAACGAAGAAGGCGAAGAACTCACCATCTTTGCAGTCAACCGCGATCTGGAAGATGCCATCCCGCTCACCTGCGATGTCAAGAGCTTCGAAGGCTATGAACTGGTGGAACACATCGTGCTCGAATGCAACGATCTGAAAGCAACCAACTCCGCAAAAGGCGAAACCGTTGCTCCGAAACAGCAGACCGATACCACCGTCGAAGGCGGCATGGTAAACGCAATGCTGCACAAAGCATCCTGGAACGTCATCCGTCTGAAAAAGAAATAAAAACCGTTTTCATGCGGAATAAAAAACAGCAGGCAGTTTGCCTGCTGTTTTTTGCTGTAAAGATGTATTGCAAAAGCAAAAGAAATTCGCTATACTCAAGAAAAAACCGGTATCCGGAAAGAAACGGGGAAGGAATATGAAACCGATGAAAACAGCGGTGGTGGGATGCGGCGCCATCAGTGATATTTATCTGCAAAATATGATCCAGCGTTTTTCCTGTTTGGAGGTGGTGAGCTGCTGCGCCAAACATCGCTCCTCGGCTGAGAAAAAGGCCGCGCAGTACGGCTTGCAGGCGTCTACGCTGGACGCCATCTGCGCCGATCCGTCGATCGAACTCATCGTCAATCTGACGCCGGCAACGGAGCACACCGCCATCATCCGGCAGGCGCTGGAAGCGGGCAAGCACGTCTATACCGAAAAGGTGCTCACCGCTGATTTTGAGGAAGCGAAGGAGCTTTTGGCGCTGGCGGATGCGCGGGGGCTGCGATTGGGCTGTGCGCCGGATACCTTTTTGGGCGGTGCGCTGCAAACGGCGCGCTGGGCACTGGATGGCGGAATGATCGGCGAGGTGACGTCCGTTCAGGCGTTTGTCAACCGCGATATGCTAGCACTCTATCCGGTGTATCGCTTTACCACCACGCCGGGTGCGGGGATTGGGTTTGATTTGGGCATCTATTATCTGACCGCCCTGCTTTCTCTGCTGGGCCCGGTGCAGGAGGTGTGCGGCATGACCGCAACCCGCCATTCCTTCGGCGTGTTTGACGATCCGTCTTCGCCGGAATTTGGCCAGCGCTATGCGGTGGAAAACGAAGATCAGATGATGGCGGTGCTCTCGTTTGCAAGCGGGGTACTGGGCACCCTTCATTTTTCGGGCACATCCATCTTCCCGGAATGTCCCGGCATTTGGATTTATGGCACGCAGGGGATTTTGCGCCTGCCCGATCCCAACGGCTTTGGCGGAGAACTCACCTTGCAGCAAAAAGGGATGCAGACGCCGGTGGTGCTGCCGCTCAACCACGGGTTTTGCGGCAATTCGCGCGGACTTGGCTGTGCGGAATTGGCTTGGGCGGTGCGTCAAAACCGGCCGCACCGCGCGAGCGCACAGATGGCGGTGCACGCCGTTGAAGTGCTCAATGCCATTGTCCAAAGCTCACAGACCAAGCGGCATCAAACGGTGGAAACGAGGTTTGAACGTCCGGCACCCCTGCCGGTGGGGCATTTGGATCAATATGTTCAGACCAATCCCGAAAGTGCTTTGATTTTATAAAGAAAAGGACCTGCACATGGTGCAGGTCCTTAATTTTTTGAAACCGATTAGATGCGGCGATCCAGACGGTCGACGTATTCGTTTTTGAAGGCTTCAAAGCGGCCTTCGGCAAGCGCTTCGCGGATTTTTTCCATCAGCGTGTTGTAGAAATAGAGGTTGTGCATCACAGCCAGACGGAGTGCCAGCAGTTCCCCGGCTTTAAACAGATGGCGCAGGTAGGCGCGCGAGTGCCGGCGGCAGGTGGGGCAGTCGCACTTCGGATCGATGGGCTGATCGTCCGCTTCGTACTTCGCGTTTTTGATGTTGATGATGCCGTCCCAGGTGTTCAGATGTCCGTGGCGCGCATTGCGGCTGGGCATGACGCAGTCGAAAAGGTCGACGCCGCGGCTCACCGCTTCGAGAATGTTGCCCGGCGTGCCGACGCCCATCAGGTAGCGGGGTTTGTTTTCGGGCATATGCGGCGTGACCGCGGAAATGATGCGGTACATCTCTTCTTTGGGTTCGCCGACCGCCAGCCCGCCGATGGCGTAGCCGTCGAGATCCAGCTCGGCGATTTCTTTCATGTGTTCCACGCGCAGATCTTCAAAGGTGCATCCCTGGTTGATGCCGAAGAGCATCTGATGCGGGTTGATGGTTTCCGGCAGGGAATTGAGCCGTTCCATTTCCGCTTTGCAGCGCTTGAGCCAGCGGACGGTGCGCGCGCAGGACTGTTTGGCGTATTCGTAAGGCGCGGGGTTTTCCACGCATTCGTCAAACGCCATCGCGATGGTCGAGCCTAAGTGAGACTGAATCTGCATGCTTTCTTCCGGTCCCATGAAGATGTGGCGGCCGTCGACGTGGGAGTTGAAGTAGACGCCCTCCTCCTTGATTTTGCGCAAAGACGAGAGGGAAAACACCTGAAATCCGCCGCTGTCGGTCAAAATCGGTTTTTGCCATCCCATGAATTTATGCAGCCCGCCCATGCGGTAGATCAATTCATCGCCCGGGCGCAGATGCAGGTGATAGGTGTTGCAAAGTTCCACCTGACATTTGAGCGAATCGTTTAAGTCGTAAGACGAAATCCCGCCCTTGATGGCGGCGGCGGTGCCGACGTTCATGAATGCCGGCATCTGCACGGTGCCGTGCACCGTTTCAAATTTGCCCAGACGGGCGTTTCCTTCCTGTTTGATGAGTGTATACATAGTTTCTCCTTTGTGTAATCCTCGTTCTTTCATCCAATAATCATAGCATATTTTGGCAGGCAAGTAAATGTGTTGTTCATAAAATATTTACGAAAGATCATAAAATTTGACCTTTTTAGACCTTGACTTTCTTTGACTTTCGAAGTATAATAAATCTCGAACAAAAGGTCAAAGATAGTCAAGGTCTAAATAGATCATAAAGAAGGGATTTCATGTGAAGATCAGCGATGTTATTTTTCAACAGATCAACGAGATGCTGGAAGAAAATGGAGGCACCACCCGCATCAAACGAAACGAGCTGGCGGAAAAGCTTGGCTGTGTGCCGAGCCAGATCAATTATGTGATCACCAACCGGTTTACGACGGAGCGGGGATATCTGGTGGAAAGCCGCCGCGGCGGCGGAGGGTTCATTCAGATCATCAAGGTGCAGGTTCCCGCCAGAGAACGCGTCTTCCATGTGCTCAATTCCATCGGAACGGAAATCGACGAAACTTCCGCAAAAATGATGATCAAAAACCTCTATCACGATCAGGTGTTTACGGCAGAAGAGGGGAATTTGATGCTCGCGGCGTTGTCCGATCAGAACTTCAAAGGACTGCCCGAACAGTCGCGCCGCATCATCCGTGCAAACCTGATGAAAAGCATGCTGCTGACCGCAGTGAAATAAGAAAGGATGCGATGTTATGCTTTGTGATCGCTGCAAAACCAGAGAGGCAACGAGCCTCTATCAGCAAACCGTCAATGGAAAATCTCAAACCTTGCACTTGTGCGCGCACTGCGCGAATGAAATGCTCTTCGGAAATTTCTTTTCCGATTTCAGCGTCAATAATCTCTTTGCGAAAAACCTTTCGGCCATGCCGTCGTCGCGGAAAGTCTGCGACCAGTGCGGCACCAGCTACGAAGAAATCATGGAAAGCGGGCGTTTGGGCTGCGCCCACTGTTATGAAACCTTTGCACACGAATTGGCCCGTTCGATTGAGAAGATCCACGGAAAATCCAAACACATCGGCAAAGTGCCGCGTTCGGCAAGCACCACCATCCGCAAGAAGAACCGCTTGACCGAACTCAAGATGGAACTAAACCGCGCGATCGCCGAACAGGATTTTGAACAGGCGGCGCAGCTGCGCGATCAGATTCGCGCCATCGAAGGAGAGGGGGATGCAAAATGAGCAGGATGAAATGGTATGAATGTTCCGGCGACCAGCCGGATATGGTGGTGTCAAGCCGCATTCGCTTGGCACGAAATCTGGTGGATTTGCCGTTTCATGACCGCATGAAGGACGAAGATGCCAAAGCCTTAAACGAACGCGTCTTGCAGGCGCTTGAAGGATTGCAGTTGGGTGACAACAAACTGCATACCCTCAAGATGGAACAGCTTTCACCGGTACAGCGCCAGTCACTGGCCGAACGGCACAGCATCAGCCCGGAATTTGCAACCAACCCCAACGGACGGATGCTTCTTCTGTCGGAAGATGAATCCATCGCGATCATGGTCAACGAAGAAGATCATCTGCGCATTCAGGTGCTGTTAAGCGGATTGCAGCTGACCAAAGCCTACGAACTGTGCAGCCGCATCGACGATGTGCTGGATGAAACGCTTCATTATGCGTTTGATGAAACGCTCGGCTACCTCACCAGCTGCCCGACCAATTTGGGCACCGGGATGCGCGCCTCGGTGATGATGCACCTGCCGGCGCTGGAGCAAAGCGGTGTGATTTCACAGCTCTCCAACACCATCAGCAAACTGGGGCTGACCATCCGCGGAACGTATGGCGAAGGCAGCAACGTGATCGGTTCGCTCTATCAGATCTCCAATCAGATTACGCTGGGCATCACCGAACAGGATTCCATCCAGAACCTGCAGGGCGTGGTGCGGCAGATCATGGAAAGCGAACAAAAAGCCCGTGAGGCGCTTTTGAAAAATCATGCCCCGCTGGAAGATCAGATTTTCCGGTCGTTTGGCATTTTGAAATATGCAAGAAGTCTTTCCAGTCAGGAATTTTTTGAACATTTCTCCAATGTGCGTCTGGGCGCTTCGATGAAACTGCTTCCGGTGCCGTTTGAAACATTAAACGGACTGATGGAGCAGGTTGGCGCCGCGACCGTTTGCCTGTCGCAGCCGGAAGTACTTCCGCCGCAGGCAAGGGACCGCAAGCGTGCAGAAATTGTGCGCGAAGCGCTTGAACGGATCGAAGCGTAATCATTGCCGGACGACAGATTTTGTGTAAGAAAGGAAGTCGTTTTTATGTATGTTTTCAATGGATTTACCGAACAGGCCAACACGGCTGCGAACGCGGCCATTGCACTGGCAGGCCGTTTGGGCCATACGTTTATCGGCAGCGAACATCTGCTTGCCGGTTTGCTCGAAGCGTCGGACTCGGTGGCGGCAACCGTTCTGAACGCAAAAGGGGTCACCGAAGAAGAACTCGTGAATAAAATTGTCCAGTCGGACGGGCAGGGAAGCCCCACGACCCTGACTCCCAGCCACTTTACGCCGAGAGCCAAACATGTGCTTGAAACCGCCGTCAGCGAAGCGCGGAAATTGGGCCACGGTTATGTGGGCACCGAACATCTGCTCTTGGCCATCCTCTCCCAGCCGGACGGCTATGCCGCCGTTTTCCTCAATGAATTCGGCGTCGATCTGCGGGAACTTTATCAGTCGGTGGTCAGCGAACTCTTAAATGCCGAACCGCAGCGCGAATCGTCGCCGGGCAATTTCGGCCGAGGCAGCAAGAAAAAGGAAAGCGGCGATTTGAAAAACCTGTTGAAATACGGTAAGGATTTGACCAAGGCCGCTGCCGATCATGCGATCGACCCGGTGATCGGTCGTCAGGAAGAGATCGACCGTGTCATCCAGATCCTTTCCCGCCGTACCAAAAACAACCCCTGCCTCATCGGGGAACCGGGCGTCGGCAAAACCGCGATTGCAGAAGGCCTTGCGCTGAAAATTCAGCAGGGCGAAGTGCCGGAACTGTTGAAAAACAAACGCATCGTTTCGCTGGACATCACCTCGATGCTCGCGGGCGCCAAATACCGCGGCGATTTTGAAGAACGAATCAAAGCGGCGCTGGATGAAGTCATTGCAAACGGCAACGTGATCTTGTTCATCGATGAAATTCACACCATCATCGGTGCGGGCGCTGCCGAAGGTGCGGTGGATGCGGCGAACATCTTAAAGCCGCAGCTGGCGCGCGGCGAACTGCAGATCATCGGTGCGACCACCATCGACGAATACCGCAAATATATCGAGAAGGACGCCGCACTGGAACGCCGGTTCCAGCCGGTCACGGTGGATGAACCGTCTCCTTCGGATGCGAAGAAGATTTTGTACGGCCTGCGCGATAAGTACGAAGCGCATCACAAGGTGCGCATCACCGACGAAGCGATTGAAGCGGCAGTCGAACTGTCGTCCCGCTATATCAACGACCGTTATCTCCCGGATAAAGCGATCGACCTGGTGGACGAAGCGGCAGCCAAGGTGCGTCTGCTGGCCTCCACGGCGCCGCCGGATATGAAATCCACCGAAGACCGCCTGAAAGAATTGGCGGCCGAAAAGGAAGCGGCCATCAATGCGCAGGACTTTGAAAAAGCGGCGAAAGTCCGTGACGAAGAAAAAGCGCTCAACGCGGAACTGGAAAAACAGCGCCAGAAATGGACCGAACAGCATGCCGGTGAAACCGGGGAAGTGACGGCGGAAGACATCGCACAGGTGGTGTCGGTTTGGACGGGTGTTCCGGTCAAACAGCTCACCGAAGAAGAGGGCGAACGCCTGCTTCGTCTGGAAGAAACGCTGCATCATCGGGTCATCGGCCAGGATGAAGCGGTGAGCGCCGTTTCCAAGGCGGTGCGCCGCAGCCGGGTGGGACTCAAAGACCCGCATCGTCCGATGGGATCGTTCCTGTTCTTGGGGCCGACCGGCGTGGGCAAAACCGAACTTTGCAAAGCGCTGGCAGAAGCGCTCTTCGGCGATGAAGACGCGATGATCCGTCTGGATATGTCCGAATATATGGAAAAGCACACCGTCTCGCGGATGGTCGGATCGCCTCCGGGGTATGTGGGCTTTGACGAAGGCGGTCAGCTCACCGAAAAAGTGCGCCGCAAACCTTATTCGGTCATCCTCTTCGATGAAATCGAAAAAGCGCATCCCGATGTCTTCAACATCCTGCTCCAGATTTTGGAAGACGGCATTTTGACCGATTCGCAGGGCCGCCGCGTGGATTTCCGCAATACGGTCATCATCATGACGTCGAACATCGGCGCAAGACTGACCGAAGAACACCGCAGCGTGGGCTTCAACTCGTCGTCCACCGCGGCACTCCGCGAGGAAGAAACCAACCGTTCGATCATCATGAACGAACTCAAAAAGTTCTTCCGTCCGGAACTGTTGAACCGTATCGACGATATCATCATCTTCCATAAACTCAAACCGGCCGACATCGAACAGATTGCAGACAAAATGTTTGACATTTTGAAAGCGCGTCTGGCGGATATGAAGATCACGATGGAAGTGTCGGAAGAAGCCAAGAAGAAGATTGCGGAAGTCGGTTTTGACGATCAGTACGGCGCTCGTCCGCTCCGCCGTGCCATCACCTCCCGCATCGAGGACCGCATTTCCGAAGAAATGCTCGAAGGCAAGATCAAAGCGGGCGATACCTTCACCCTTGGGGTGGATGGCGATGCCTTCACCTTTACGGTAAAACAGGATGCATCGGAAGAATCTTCGAAAGAGGATTCTAAAGAATAATTTCTCCTTCAAGCAAAACAGCCGTCCGGATTCCGGACGGCTGTTTTCGTCATGTCATGGTTTATTTTAAAGTCGGCTGCATTAAGATTGCGGACAACAGCCCGATGTTCATGCAGGCTTCGACAACCGGCACGGCGCGCACCGCAATGCAGGGATCGTGCCGTCCGATGATGGAGAGGGTGGTGTCTTCCATCGTTTCAATGTTTACCGTCCGCTGTTCGCGGGCGATGGAGGGCGTGGGCTTGAAAGCCACCCGCGCAGTGATGGGCATCCCGCTGGAAATGCCGCCTAAAACCCCGCCGGCATGATTGGTCGTGGTCACGACCTTGCCGTTTTGGATGGTAAAGGGGTCGTTGTTTTCACTGCCGTGTCGGGTAGCCACATCAAATCCGTCGCCGAATTCCACCCCTTTGACGCCGGGAATGGCAAAAAAGAGGGAGGAAAGCAAACTTTCGATGCCGTCCATCATCGGCGAACCGATGCCCGCCGGCATTCCCACAGCGGCGCATTCCACGATACCGCCGACTGAGTCAAGCGACATGCGGGCGTTCTGGATGGTATCGATGATCTCTTGACGCACCGATTCTTCCGGCACCGGAAAAGTAAGCTGCTGCAAAGCGCGCAGATCCTCCCGGGTAACCTGTACCGGGTCGAGACGTTCGCCGCATACACCGCCCACCGAAAGGAGCTTTGCCCCGCAGACGATGTTTTGTGCTTCGAGAATCTGTCCGCAAACCGCACCGGCGGCTACCAGGCAGGCGGTCAGCCGCCCGGAGAAATGCCCGCCGCCGCGGATGTCGTTGGCGCCCGCATAGCGCAGATGCCCGGTGTAATCGGCATGTCCCGGGCGCATCTTGACGGCGAGTTCGCTGTAATCCTTGGAGCGGGTGTTGGTGTTTTCCATCACCATGGCAAGCGGCGTGCCGGTGGTTTTGCCGTCGTAATAGCCGGACAGCACGCGCGGAATATCCGGTTCTACGCGGGTGGTGGTGGTGCCGTCGCTTTTTGCCTGACGGCGGCGCATCATCTGCTGGACGCGGTCGAAATCGATCGGTACTCCGGCGGGCAGATTGTCGAGGATCACGCCGATGGCTTCTGAATGGGATTCCCCGAAGATTGATACGGCAACGCCGTTATTCCAGATTGATGACATCAAAACGTCCTCCCAATGCTTGATAATCTTCCCAGAAGGTGGGGTAAGATTTTTTGACGGCGCCC
>CALXIC010000078.1 GCA_944388265.1 uncultured Clostridia bacterium
TTTGCCGATGCGGGCCATGGCGCCTTGGAGGCAGACCTCTACCGGCAGCCGAAAGAAAAACACGGTGTCGCACGCCGAAATCCGCAGTTTCAGCGTGCGTTGATAGTTGCCGTCCAAAATAAAGCGGTCGGTTCTCAGCACCGCTTTTAGTTTTTCGTCAAAGCATTCGCGCGATACATGACTGCCGTCCGGACGATGCCACCACAGATCGAGCGGATAAAGCGGCAAGCCCGTTACATCCCTTAATTTTCTGGCAAAGGTGCTTTTCCCGCTGCCCGGACAGCCGATCACCAAGATTTTTTGCATCGCTTACCTTCCTTTCCAAGCGCAAAAAACGGCACCGCCGAAGCCGTGCCGTTTTTAATTTTATTTATTTCTTGTCGGAATCCTTCGGTGCCGTCGCTTTGTTGAGCGCCACGATGGACAAAATAATCACCGCAGTCACCACAAAGATCCCAAGCATGCCCTTGCCCATCAGCGGCAGGGTTTGGAGAAACAGTTCCACATTCAGTCCCATAATTCCTTACCTCGCAATCAAGTTGAGAATCAAACCGCCGGCGATGACCGAAGCGATCTGTCCGGAAACGTTGACCCCGATGGAGTGCATCAGCAGATAGTTTTGTTTGTCTTCTGCCAGGCCCATTTTATGAATGACACGCGCCGACATCGGGAAAGCGGAAATGCCGCAAGCACCGATCATCGGGTTGATTTTCTGTTTGAGGAAAAGGTTCATGATCTTCGCAAAGATGACGCCGCCCGCCGTATCGAAGATAAAGGCGATCAGGCCGAGGCCCAAAATCATCAGCGTCTGCGGAGTCAGGAAGCTATCCGCCTGCATTCTCGCCGCAACGGTGATGCCCAACAGCAGGGTGATGAGGTTTGCGAGTACATTCTGCGCCGTATCCGACAGCGAACCCAACACGCCGCATTCGCGGATGAGGTTGCCGAACATCAAAAAGCCGATCAGCGGCACCGCACGCGGCGCCACAATCCCGGTGACCATGGTGACCACGATCGGGAAGAGGATGCGGGTGGTTTTCGAGATGCTCTTCTGTTCATAGGGCATACGGATGAGGCGTTCTTTTTTGGTGGTCAGCAGTTTGATGACCGGCGGCTGTACGATCGGTACCAGCGCCATGTAAGAATACGCCGCGACGATGATGGCACCCAGATAATTGGATTCAAAATAGTTTGCCACAAAGATGGAGGTCGGACCGTCGGCCGCACCGATGATGGCAATCGACGCCGCATCCTTGAGTTCAAAGCCAAAGAGGGACGCCATGCTCAGCGTAAAGAAGATGCCAAACTGCGCCGCCGCGCCGAAGAGCATCAATTTCGGATTCGAGAGCAGCGGGCCGAAGTCGATCATCGCGCCGATGCCGATAAAGAGCAGCAGCGGGAACAGCTCGTTGGCAATCCCGGAATCAAAGAGCAAATCGATGACCCCGATTTCCTTCGCGCCGTCATAAATCTGCGTGACCGCGCCGGACAGCGGCAGGTTGACTAAGATGGTGCCAAAGCCCATCGGCAGCAGCAGCGTCGGTTCCATATCCTTGCGCACCGCAAGGTAGATCAGCACACCGCCGATGACCCACATCACAATCTGCTGCCAGGTGATGTTGAAAATATTTTGGTAAATTGCTTCCATTTCAAAACTCCCCGTGTAAAATTGATGAATGTTTCTGAAACAATCCTATTATACTGAATTTCCCAAACGCACGCAACCGTTTTGCCGAAGATTATCCGGACAAAATCTTCACTTTGTCCACCGCTTTCCCCAAACGCTCACCAAAAGATTCAAGCCTTGGCCTTTTTCGCCATAATGCGATTGAGCCGTTCGGACATCACAAACATCAGCGCCGCCAGCGCCAGCAGGTACACCGGGTACAGCCCGATGCTCAGATGCCCGGCAATCCAGCCGAAAATGGGCGGCATAAAGGTACTGCCGCAGTACGCCGCCGCCATCTGAATGCCGACGATCGCCTGAGAATATTCCTTGCCGAAATTGTTGGGCGTTGCATGGATGATCGACGGATACACCGGCGCGCAGCCGATCCCGATGACCACCAGCCCCACCAAAGCGGCCGCCGTCACCGGCAAAAAGACGAGCAAAACCCCGGCTGCAATCACCAAAAGCCCCACGCGGATGAGGGTGCGGTCCCCCAGCTTGTCCGCCAGAAAGCCGTTGACAAACCGCCCGCCGGTGATGCCCAGATAAAAGAGAGCGGCAAAGCGCGCAGCCGTTTCGGCACTCACGCCGCGGTATTCCACCAGATAGCTGCTGGCCCACAGCCCGGTCGTCGATTCCAGCGCGCAGTAACCGAAAAAGGTCAGCAGCACCGCGGGGACACCCGGCAGTTTCACCGCTTCGGCAAGTCCGATGGCGACGGCGCCCTCTTCCGTACCGTCGGCGCTCACCGTGCGCTTGATCCAAAGCGGCAGGCTCACCACCAGCACGATGGTCCGCACCACCTGCAAGACCGACACCGCGCGGTATCCCGCCGGCCAGCCGAAATTGTGCGACAGACAAAAGCCCATGATGTACGGGCTGATGGAGGTTCCAACACCCCAGAAGCAGTGCAGCCAGCTCATGTGCCGCGCCGTATAGTGGAGCGCCACATAGTTGTTGAGCGCGGAGTCCACCGCACCGGCGCCCAACCCGTAGGGAATCGCCCACAAAATCAGCACCCACACGGACGGAGAGATGGAAAAACCAAACAAGGCAATCGCGGTCATCCCCACGCTGATGGCGGTGACCAGCCCGGTGCCGAGTATTCGGGTCAGCCGGTCGGACAGCAAGCTCGACACAATCGTGCCGCCTGCAATGACCATCGAAATCACCCCGGCAAAGGAGGTCGACACCCCCAAATCGGTATGCATGACCGGCCACGCCGAACCCAAGAGCGGGTCGGGAAGTCCCAAACTAATGAATGCCACATAAATAATCGCCAGCAGCAGCGACGCCATAAAAACCACCCCACGGTGCCAAAAATTCGGATCATGAATCCGTTCCTATGATAGCAAGGTTTAACGTTACAGTCAAGCGGTTTTCCCGCAAAACATCCGATCCGCGTTGCGGTGCGGATCGGATCTTTTTTATTTCATATAGCCGCCCTTCATCGGGGAAACGGCGTGCTCCGAAAAAAGCTTTAGCACCCCGCTTTGATATTTCGCGGGACGGGGCGTCCACCGGGCGCGGCGCGCCGCCAGAAGATCGTCCGCCTCTTGTGGGGAAAGGCGCTTTCCTTTCGCGCCCACGATGCGCAGCACCCGGGCGGGAATGTCGATTTCGATGAGGTCGTCTTCCTCCACCAGTGCAATCGGGCCGCCCGCTGCCGCCTCGGGCGACACATGCCCGATGGCGGGCCCCTTCGACGCGCCCGAAAAGCGCCCGTCGGTAATCAGCGCAATGGACGCCGCCAGCAGCGGATCGGAAGAGATCGCCTCGGTGGTGTAAAACATTTCGGGCATGCCGCTGCCCTTGGGGCCTTCGTAGCGGATCAGCACCGCGTCCCCCGGCTGAATGCGGTGGTGTAATACGGCGTCGATCGCTTCCTCCTCCGAATCAAAGGGGCGGGCGCGCAGCACCGCCTGGAACATCTCGCGCGGCACCGCCGAATGTTTGACGACTGCGCCGTCGGGTGCCAGATTGCCGCGCAAAATGGCGATGGTGCCGTTGGTGCCGATGGGGTCGGAAATCGGGCGGATGATCTCCTCTTTCGTCCGACCGACCGCCTGCAAATACCGCCCGCAGCGTTCATAATAGCCGTTTTGTTTTAATTCGTCGAGGTTTTCGCCCAGCGTTTTGCCCGTCACGGTGCGCACATCCAGATGAAGCTGGCCGCGGATTTCCTCCATCACAGCCGGGGTGCCGCCCGCATAATAGTAGTACTGCGCCGGCCAGCGTCCCGCCGGGCGGATGTCCAGCAGATAGCGCGCATGGCGGTGCATGCGGTCAAAGGTATCCTCGTCGATGGTGATGCCAAATTCATGGGCGATTGCCGGCAGATGCAAAAGCGAGTTGGTGGAGCCGGAAATCGCGGCGTGCACCATGATCGCATTTTCAAAGGATTCCAAGGTCACCAGTTTTCTGGGGGTGAGATCTTCTTCCGCCAGGCGCATCACCTGTTTGCCCGCTTCTCTGGCGTATGCGTGCAGATCTTCGCAAAGTGCGGGCATCAGACTGCTGCCCGGCAGCATCAGCCCCAGCGCTTCCGCCATAATCTGCATCGTCGATGCGGTCCCCATAAAGGAACACGCGCCGCAGGAGGGACAGGCATGCTGTTTATAGTAAGTAAACTGTTCTTTTGACAGCTCGCCCCGCTCGTACATCGCGCTGTATTTGCCGATCTGTTCGAGGGTGAGGAGATCCGGTCCCGCATCCATCACCCCGCCAGTCACAACGATGGAGGGGATGTTGATGCGCCCGATCGCCATCAAAATGGCGGGCACCGATTTGTCGCAGCTTGCCAAAAACACCCCGCCGTCAAACGGGGTGGCGTTGGCGTGAATTTCCATCATGTTGCAGATCATATCCCGCGACGCCAACGAATAGTTGATGCCGTCATGCCCCTGCGCCATGCCGTCGCAGATGTCGGTGCAAAAATACTGCGCCGCCTTGCCGCCCGCTTCGGCAACGCCCTGTGCGGCGTCCTCGGCAAAGGAAAGCAAGTGGGCACTGCCGGGATGGCTTTGGCCGTAGGTGCTTTCGATCAGGATCTGCGGTTTTTCCAAATCCTCCGGCGTCCAGCCCATGCCCATGCGCAGCGGGTCGAGTTCCGGTGCGACGGCGCGCAGCGCTTCGCTTCTTCTCATACCAATCCCTTCCTTACAAATAACCGTACAGCCCGCGGACCGAAGCCTCGCCGCTTTGCACGGTAAAGATTCCCGTATCGTTTTCACACACCAAATGTCCGTGCTCGTCGATGCCCTTGGCAAAGGCGCGCACTGTATGCCCGTCGTAGAGCACCTGCACTTCCCGCCCGGCGTTTAAGAGCCGCTGTTCATACCGCGCTTTGAGGGGCAAAAATCCCTCGGCACGCCACAGGCGCACCAAGTCGATCAGGCGCGCCGCCATCGCTTCGCCCAGCGGTGTGGGATCGGGCGTTTGCCCCAGCGCCAGCAACAGGCTGGTGCCGTGCGGCAGTCCGGCGCGATCAAAATCCTCTCTCGTCCACGTAATGTTGACGCCGATGCCGCAGATGACCTGCATCTGTCCGCCGACGGACACCCCTTCGCACAAAATGCCGCAGAGCTTCTGGTTTTGCAGGATCAGATCGTTCGGCCATTTGATGCCGATGGAAGCGCCGAAGCGTTCCTCCAGCACCTCAGCGCCCGCCAGCGCACAAAAGAGCGGGAAGAGCGCCAATTCCCCGGTCTGGTCACGAAACAGCACCGAAAAGGACAAATTGCCGTCCGGCGCCTGCCAGGTGCGGCCCATGCGCCCTTTGCCGCTCACCTGTCTTCCCGCAAGGACGACGGTTTCATGCGGCAGATGGGCATATTCGCGTTTCAAATAAGAGTTGGTGGAATCCAGCTCGTCAAAATAAAGTACGTTCATCGGTATTTCCTTTCATACGGCACCAGATGGCAGACGACCCCCGCGTCAGACAGATCCAACAGCCCAAAACTCGCCTTCGAATCTCTCGGCCGCACCGGGCTGCCCGGGTTCATCACATAAAGCCCGTCGTCGTAATGGGTCGTGCCGCGGTGCAGATGCCCGTAAAGCACAATGTCCGCGCCCGCTTCCCTGGCCGCACGCTGGATGGGTTCTTCGCTTGCGCCGACGCCGAACAGGTGCCCGTGTGTGACAAAGATGCGGTGTCCGCCCGCTTCGACAATGCGCGAGGCGGGGAGGGCTGCCGTGTAATCGCAGTTTCCGCGCACGGCATAGATGGGGACATCTGGCATCAGGCGATGGAGTTCTTCCAGTTCCTCTGCTCCGTCCCCGCAGTGGATGAAGCAGGCGGCTTCCTTTTGATAGCGTTTGACCAAATCCAGCAGCACATCAAACGCGCCGTGCGTATCCGAAACCACGACAATCCGGGTCATTTTTTCGTCCTCCTGTGTCATGTTCTGTTTTTCCCCGCATACACTGTGGATACCGGGGATGGGATGCTTTGTTTTGGTTTGATTATAGCACAAAGCCCCTGCCCCGTCCACATGAACAGGAGGGATCGTATGCAGCCATCCAACCAAAAGCCGGGGAATCCTCCGCCCAACATGGCGGAAGAACTCTACAAAAAACTGACCCCCGAACAGCGCCGGCTGTTTGAAACCATCATCAACGACCCAAACCTCACCCGCCAGGTGCTCAATTCACCGCAGGCACAGGAACTGCGCAAAAAATACGGCCCCAAGACCCCGTAAAGGAGGACACCGGATTTGGAGGATCTGTTTGCACGCATGCAGGAGCTTCTGTCCAGCGAGGAGGGACGAAAACAGGTATCCGAGCTGGCGGGCGCACTGGGCGCATCCAATCCGCTCTTTGGCGGCGCCTCCGAATCCGAAAAGCCGCCCGCTTCCTCCCCGCAGGAACCCTCGATTCCTGCACTCTCCCCCGAACTGATCTTTTTCATGCAAAAGCTCTTTTCCAGTTCGCAGGAAGAAAATGAAGATACCAAACTCTTAATGGCGCTTCGCCCCCATTTAAGCGAAAAACGTCAGGAGCGCATTGACCGCGCCATTCAGCTCATGAAACTCACCGCCCTGCTGCCGCTGCTGCGGGAAAGCGGGCTGCTCGAAAGGTGGTTCCCCCATGCCTGATGCCCGCACCAACCCAAACGACGTCCAGCAGATGCAGCAGGACGCCATCCGCCGCGTACAAGAAATGCAGCGCCGCTCCCGCGCGCAGATTCATACGCCGTCTGCGATGCCAAACGCCGCATCCAACCAAACGCCCGCGGCCGAACATCCGTCTCACGCCCCAAACGAAGCACAAAAAAATCCGCCCATCGCTGCCAAAACGGTGGGCGGTCTATTGGAACAGATGGGCATCGACCACGAACAGGCGCTGCTTTTGCTGCTCCTTTTGGTGCTGGCGCAGGAGCAGGCGGACACCCGGCTGCTTTTGGCCATCTCCTATCTGCTGCTTTAACTGGACGATTCGTCGTAGAGCACAATCTGCGGCGTCTGATTGAGATAAGCGACGATCCGCCGGTTTTCGCCGTAAAAAATTCCGCGGGTCAAATCGGTATCGCACGTCGCAAACGCGTCGTAAAAGGCGTCCAAATGGTACACGCTTTCGGGGCAGAGCATCGACTGGCAGATCTCGGCCCAAATGCCGCCGCAGCGCGAGGGCGTCAACAGACCGTCGGCCAGCGTTTCGCCTTCCAGCATCTCGCCGCCGTAGGAGAGCGGCGGCAGCAGCGTTTCCATCTGCGTGCGGTCGATGCGCAGGTAATACGCATCGGTCAAGCCGTAAAGCTCTGCCACCCCGTCGGCCGCGGATTCCATACCGCCCCAGGTGTAGCAGTCGCTCAGCGTCATGGTGCCCGCATCGGTCATGACCTCTTCTTGCCCATCGAGCACATAGACGGTGCAGACTGCGGGGGTTCCGGTAAAGACCAGCTGACAGTAGCTTTCCGGCTCGTCGGTGCGCTCCTCACAGCCAAAGAGCAAAAGCCCGATCGCTTCCCCTTCCTGCCAGGGCACGCCCGCCGAAGCCGGTACGAGTTTCTCTTCGGTGACTGCTTCGGGCGCACGGTTGAAAATAAGCCCCAGTCCCAATCCGCTTCCCATCACGCAAAGCGTGATGCCAAAGGCCAGCATGTTTTTTGCCGCCTGCTGCATGGTCATTCCCCCTTCAAACAGAGTATGACCCGTTTTTCAGAGGGTATGCAGCGAAAAGCGCCCGAACCGCACAGCCGGTTCGGGCGTTTTTTTAATCGTCGAGCGCCGTTTTCATCGGCACTTCGTGTTTTTGATCATAGCAGGCAAAGGTTTCTTCCACCAGATGCATCTCCGGTTTCGGGGTCAGGACACTGACCACCGGAACAAGCACAAGTCCCAAAAGCATCGCCGCCGCGCCGCAGTGGATGGGGCTTTGCAAAACTGCCGGGAAAAAGCTCCCCGCCAGCATATTCGCCACCATCAACACCGATCCGAACACAAAGCATGCCCAGCAGGCCGCCTTGGTTGTCTTTTTCCAGTAGAGGCTGTAAAAGAAGGGCGCCAAAAACGACCCTGCCAGCGCGCCCCACGAAATGCCCATGAGCTGTGCGATAAAGGTCACCTGGCTCTTGTACTGCACCAGCGCCAGCGCCGCCGAAATCGCAATGAACACCACAATCAGCAGCCGGATGCAGCGCACCTGCTTTTTGTCGGACATCTGCGGGAAGAAATGAATCTTCAAAAAGTCGATGGTGAGGGTGGACGAGGACGCCATCACCAAACTCGACAGGGTGGACATCGACGCCGAGAGCACCAAAATCACCACCAGCGCAATCAGCCCGTCGGAAAAATTGGAGAGCATGGTCGGGATGATCGCGTCGTACCCGTCCGCCGCCACGTCGATCTGGTCGGAAAAGAGCCGCCCGAAGCCGCCCAGAAAATAGCAGCCGCCCGACACCACCACCGCAAAGAGGGTGGAAATGATCGTTCCCTTTTTGACCGACTGCTCGTCCTTGATCGCATAAAATTTCTGCACCATCTGCGGCAGACCCCAGGTGCCGAGCGACGTTAAAAGTACTACATACAAAAGCCCCATCGGGTCCGGCCCCAAAAAGGAGTTGAACACCCCCGGCGTGGTGGAAACGCTTTCGTCGGTCACCCGCGCGAGTCCGTCGATCGCCGCGAGAAAGCCGCCCTTTTGCACCAGCACCGCGGCAACCACCGCCACAATGCCCACCAGCATGATGATGCCCTGAATAAAGTCGTTGATCGCCGTCGCCATATAGCCGCCCGCGATCACATAAATGGCGGTGAGCACCGCCATCAACAAAATGCACACCGAATAATCGATGGAAAACGCCATCCCAAAAAGGCGCGACAGCCCGTTATAGAGGGAGGCCGTGTAGGGAATCAAAAACACAAAGATGATGACCGACGCGCCGGTGCGCAGCGACCGGCTTTGAAACCGCTTGCCGAAAAAGTCCGGCATCGTGGCGGATTCGAGATGCTGGGTCATGATCCGCGTGCGCCGTCCCAGCACGACCCACGCCAAAAGCGAACCGATCACCGCATTTCCCAGCCCGATCCACGTCGACGCCAGCCCGAATTTC
The DNA here is from genome assembly GCA_944388265.1 of uncultured Clostridia bacterium. Taxonomy (GTDB): domain Bacteria; phylum Bacillota; class Clostridia; order Oscillospirales; family Ruminococcaceae; genus CALXIC01. The sequence goes on from CALXIC010000078.1 coordinate 9,222, forward strand.
CACCCGAACTGCCCCGCATAACCGACAAAGACCACCGCCGAAAAATAGGACGTGCCGTAGGCAAATGCCGTCAGCCACGGGCCGACCGAACGTCCGCCCAATACAAAGCTGTTCACGTCGGCGGTATGCTTCCGGCAATACAGCCCAATGCCCACCAACACCGCAAAATAAACCACCAAGAGCAGCAATTTCATCGTTTTCCCTCTTTTCCGGCAAGTTGGCCGTTTTTTCTGTTCGGGAATTAGTTTAGCACTAATTCGCTTTAAAGTCAAGCAACTTTAAAGCGTAAAAGTGCACAAAAGATTCCTGCTCTTTTTTACCGGATTATTCGACGGTAAATTCCGTCCATTCGATGTGGTTATACTGCATGACATCTTCCGCTTTCTTCATGCCGAGCTTTTCATAAAAGGGGATGGCGTCTTCATTGGCGATGAGATAAACGGCGATGTCCTTTTCGCCGCCGGCCTTCTCGTGCGCCGCTTTCATCAGCCGTTTGCCGATTCCCCGGCGTTCATAGTTTCGATCCACGCCCAGATCCGTCACATAAAGCCAATACGCATAATCCGTCAGGCCAAACAACACGCCCACCAAAAGCCCGCTTTCCGTTCTTGCCGCAAGGCTGATGGAAACGTTTTCCACCAGCTTTTGGATTCTTTGTGGAAAACGTTCTTTCGGATACTGCGATCCCAAATCCGTCCGCTTCAAAAACTCAACGTATTCTTCCGCGTCGATGCGCTCTTCCCGGATGTGAATGGTTTCATTCATGCTGTCTCCTCCTTTCAGGAACGGGCGGCGGGGCCGTTTGCCCTTGCCGCAAAAACTGTATAAAAACAAAAAACCTGAACGCTCGTTGCGTTCAGGTTTTGATATGGTCGAGATGACTGGATTCGAACCAGCGGCCTCTGCGTCCCGAACGCAGCGCTCTACCAAACTGAGCCACATCTCGAAGTATTCTGTCGTTTGACAGCTTCGTTATTATAACCCCTTTTGCAAATTTTGTCAAGCATTTTTTTGAAAAAAAATGAATTTCTTGAAATTTCTCTTTTCAAGCGCCGAAGAATATGGCATAATAAGCTTAACATGATGACCGGTAGGAACCAAAAGGAGTGGGATCTTATGAAAAAACGACTGATCGGCATTGGGCTGACCGCCATCCTCCTGGCCGGCGGACTCACGGCCTGCCGGGGGCTGACCCCTTCGGACACTACATCCAAAGAAGAAAGCAAGGAAACCGTCGAATCCAACAAAGGCGATTACGAATACGACTGGCAGCAATACATTGTTCCGGGCGGCTACACCATGCTCGAAGTGCCCGCATCGAACGTCGAAATCAGCGACGAGCTGGTGGACGCACGCATTGAACAGAATTTGCAGAATGTTTCCGAACAGCAGCCCGTCGAAGGGCGCGGCATTCAGGACGGGGACATCGTTTATTTTGACTACACCTCCACCGTCAACGGCAAAACGCCGGTGGACGGCGAAGGCACCGATCAGATGATTACCATCGGCAGCGGCGATGCGGTCGAAGGATTTGACGACGGGCTTTTGGGCGCCTCTGTGGGCGATACCGTCGATTTTTCGGTGGATTACCCCGATGATTACTGGGACGTGGAATACGCGGGAAACACCGTGAATTTTACGGTCACCGTCACCGACGTCTTTGAACTCGTCATTCCCGAACTCACCGACGATCTGGTACAGGTGATTTCCGACCATTCGGGCACCGTAGCGGATTACCGCGAAGAAGTGCGCGAAGATTTGCTGGAAGAATACCAGGACATGATGGCGCTCACCCGGGAAACAACCGTCTGGCAAAAGGCCATGGCAAAAACCGACGTCCTCTCCTATCCGGAAGAACAGCTTCAGGCGGAAGAAGAATCGATGCTGGACGAATACCGTCAGATGGCGGAAGAACAGGGCATGACCTTTGAAGAACTCAAAGAACTCTATCTCGACATGGACGAAGACATCGAGGATATGGCAAAAACCACCGCGCAAAACGTCGTGCTGCAGCAGCTTTTGGAAGACGCCATCTTTGACCTCGAAGGCTTAACCGTCACCGATCAGGATTATCTGTCCTACGGCACTGCCGCCGCACCCGACAAGGGATACGATTCGGTGGACGCCTGGGAAAAAGCGGAGGGCAAAGACGCTGTGATGGACGAAGTGCGCTACCGCATGGCGACGGCATTTTTGATCGATCACGCGGTGGAAGTCGATTCGGATGAAGACGTTGCCGCGGTGCTTGGTCTGGACGATCAGGGCATTGTGGAAGAAAATTGAGTATTTTACCCAAAAAGCCCTTGTATTTTTGTTCCAAATAGGGTATAATAGAGGGCACTGGCGAGGCATGACGATGCAGTCCGCCAGCCGTCACGAAGTTCGGCAGAGGTAGGACGTTCATGTGCCGCCGGACATACGGATATTCGGGTCCTGCGCGACAGTTTCACTGTGAACCATGTCAGGCGGGGAACCGAGCAGCATTAAGCAGATGTGCTGTGCGCCGCAGTTTCGCCTGTTTATCCGTATGTCCGACGGCACAGGCATCCTGCCTTTTTTCAATCGGCGAAAGGTTCGAAACGGGGGATGGTTTGATGTATCTTGCTTTATACCGCAAGTATCGTCCGAAAACGTTTGACGACGTGGTCGGCCAGGAAGCCATTACCCGCACTTTAAAAAACGAGGTGCTGCACCAGCAGCTGGCGCATGCCTATCTCTTTACCGGGTCGCGCGGAACGGGCAAAACCACCTGTTCGAAAATTTTGGCCAAAGCGGTCAACTGTCTGCATCCGGTGGACGGCAACCCCTGCCTTTGCTGTGAAAACTGCTTAGCCATCGAGGACGGCACCATGCTCGACGTCGTGGAAATGGACGCCGCGAGCAACAACGGGGTCAACGACGTGCGCATGCTGCGCGAGGAAGCAAACTACACCCCCGCACAGGGCAAATACCGCGTCTACATCATCGACGAAACCCACATGCTTTCGACGGCGGCGTTTAACGCACTGTTAAAAACGATGGAAGAACCGCCGCCCCATGTGATCTTTATTCTGGCCACCACCGAAGTGCATAAGGTGCCGGCCACCATCCTGTCCCGCTGTCAGCGCTTTGATTTTTCGCGCATCAAAACGGCGGACATCGCCAAGCGGCTTTCCTATATTGCCGGCGAAGAAGATTTCACGCTCGCAGACGATGCCGCTCATCTGATCGCCCGTCTGGCTGACGGCGGCATGCGCGATGCGATTTCCATTCTCGATCAGTGCACCTCCTACGCCAAGGATGTGACGCTTTCGGTGGTGTCGCAGGCGACCGGGCTGGTGTTACAGGATTACTTATTCGATCTGGCGGATGTGATCTACCGGCGGCAAACCGCCGACGCCATCCAGAAAATCGATGAACTTTACGAAGGCTCGAAGGATCTTCAAAAACTCTTGGGAGATCTGATCGACCATTACCGAAACCTGATGATCGCCAAGAGCGTGCCCGATCCCTCCGATCTCATCAGCTGTCTGCCGGAAGACCTGGTCCGACTGCAAACGCAGGCGAAGGAACTTCCCCTCTCCTCCATCCTGTATGCGCTGTCGGTGTTGCAGGAAGCGATGGCGCAGATGGCAAAGGGCGCTGCCAAACGCCTGACGGCGGAAATGGCGATGATCAAACTCTGTGATCCCGCGCTGGACGATTCCAACCGCGCGCTGCTTTCGCGGATCGATCGATTGGAACAGCAGCTGCGATCCGGTACGTTTACTGTTCAGGCGGCAGCCTCGACCGCCGCACCGGCGGTACAGCCGGCAGTTACTCCCTTGGCAGCTCCCGTAGAGGAAGCACCGCAGAGCGCCAAACCGCCTGCGCCAAAGGCAAGTGAAACGCCGGTGGAATTGCCGCCAAACGAGGCGGAAACTCCCGCCAAGGATATCTCCGCAAAGCCAAAACCGGCTGCCAGCCAACCGGCCCCGGACGATGCGCCCAAAACCCCGCAGATGTTCGACCGCTGGCCGGAAATTTTGGGAGAATTGCAGCAGCGCGATCCCGCCATGGGCGGCATTTTGGCCGGTTCGATGGCGTTTACGTTGGGCGATGCACTCTTCATCGGCTGTCCCAACGCGCTCTTTGGCCAGCTGCAAAAGCGGGACAACCTCATCAAGCAGCTGCGCATCCTCCTCTATGAAAAAACCGGAATCCCCTACAAGGTGCGGGTGAAAAAACAAAAACCCGCCGCTAAGCCCGACGATCAGCTGACGCATCTGTTGGACGACGCTCAGGCGCTCGGCATTGAGGTGGACCGGCAGTAATGTTGATTCCTGTGCCCACGGCACAGTCGAATAGAAAATTTGGGGCTTGCCCCGACTTGAACCAAAAGGAAGGTACAATATCATGAAAGCAAGATTACCGATGGGTATGGGCGGCCAGCAGAACATGCAGGCCATGGTCAAAAAAGCACAGAAAATGCAGGAACAGATGGAAGCCAAACAGGCGGAACTCGAACAGACCGAATTTACCACCACCGCTGGCGGCGGCGCTGTCGAAGTGGTCATGACCGGCAACAAAGCCATCAAAACCCTGACACTGAAACCGGAAGTCGTCGATCCGGAAGACATCGAAATGCTGCAGGATCTGGTCATCAGTGCCGTGAACGAATGCCTGCGCAACATCGAAACCAAAACCAACGAAGAAATGGAACGCATCACCGGCGGGCTCAACGTCCCGGGCGTATTTTAATCGCAAAGACCAAACGGAGGAATCTCTATGAGCGACCACGCGCTGCCCTTGACGCGGCTGATTGAACAGTTCGCTTCCCTTCCCGGCATCGGGATGAAAACGGCGCAGCGACTGGCTTTTCACGTCCTCACCCTGTCCAAGGATGAGGTGGAACAGTTTTCCAAAACGCTTTTGGAAGCGCACGAAAAGATTCACCACTGTGAAATCTGCCAAAACTATACCGATCAGCCGGTTTGCAGCATCTGCGCCGATCCCAACCGGGATGCATCCATCATCTGCGTGGTGGAACATCCGCAGGATGTGGCGGCGTTTGAACGCACCCGCGAATACCGCGGGCGGTATCACGTCCTGCACGGGCTGATTTCCCCGATGGACGGCATCGGTCCCGACCAGCTTTGCATCAAAGAACTCCTGGCCCGGTTACAGGACGGCACGGTGCAGGAAGTGGTGCTTGCCACCAACCCGACGGTGGAAGGCGAGGCGACCGCCATGTATCTGTCGCGGCTGTTAAAGCCGCTGGGGGTACGGGTGAGCCGTCTGGCGTTTGGCATCCCGGTGGGATCCAGTCTCGAATATGCGGATGAAATGACCCTTTACAAGGCGCTGGAAAACCGCAGTCCATTATGAACGAAAAACGGGCGGCGCCAGAGCCGCCCGTTTTTGATCTTTGATCAAAAAAGAGCGAAAAACCGCCGATCTTACCAACCAAAAGGAGGGCTTTATGGCCGTCAAAGAATCGATGAAAACCATCGCCACCAACAAAAAAGCCCGGCATGAATATTTCGTGATCGAAACCTTTGAAACCGGCATCGAACTGGTGGGAACCGAGGTCAAATCCTTACGTCAGGGCGGGATCAACCTCAAAGACAGCTGGTGCAGCATCGACCAGGGCGAGCTGTTCGTCAAACAGATGCACATCAGCCCCTATGAAAAGGGCAACATCTTCAACCGCGACCCCTTCCGGGTGCGCAAGCTTTTGATGCACAAACGCGAGATCATGCGCCTGTACGGGCTGGTCAAGCAGGAAGGCTATGCGCTGATTCCGCTGTCACTCTATTTCAAAGGCTCCAAAGTCAAGATGCAGCTGGGGCTGTGCAAAGGTAAAAAACTCTACGACAAGCGCGAAGACATCGCCAAACGCGACGCCAAGCGTGAAATGGACCGCGCCATCAAGGAACGGCAGCGAGGAGGCTGACATGAAGACCGACGTCATCACCCTCCCTTCCTTCGCCGAAGGGATGAACGCAAAACTCTACTGTTATCTGCTGGACAACAGCCCGGACATTGAAGCAGATCGCGTGCGCAAAACGGTGGTGCTCTGCCCCGGCGGCGGTTATGTGATGACCTCCGACCGCGAAGCGGAACCGATTGCCCTGGCGCTCAATGCCCGCGGCTATCAGGTGCTGATTCTGCGCTACAGCGTGGCACCCGCACGCTTCTCCACCGCGCTGTGCGAACTGGCGTACGCCGTTTCCCTTTGCCGCAAGCACGCCAAGGAATGGCACATCGACCCCGAACACATCGTCGTGATGGGATTTTCGGCGGGCGCCCATCTGGCATGCTCGCTGGGAACGCTTTGGAACGAGCCGTTTTTGGCAGAAGCCGTCGGCACCGATGCCGAACACTTTCGTCCCAACGGCATGATGCTGGGGTACCCCGTCATCACCTCGGGCGAATTTGCGCATCAGGGCTCGTTTGACGCGTTGACGGGTGAAGATGCCGCGCTGCGCGCATCCCTTTCGCTGGAAACCCGTGTTGGCGCTCACACGCCGCCGGCGTTTGTGTGGCACACCTGGGACGACGACTGCGTACCGGTGGAAAACTCCCTCCTCTTTGCACAGGCAATGAAGCGCGAAAACCGTCCGCTGGAACTGCACATCTTCCCGCACGGCGTACACGGATTGTCCCTTGCCAACACCCTCACCGCCAGCCCCGCCCAGCCGTATCTGCTGGAACCGGCATGCGAACAGTGGCTGGGGCTTTTCTTAAACTGGATGGAGCGGTTATAACCAAACCGAAACGGCATCCTTAATTTTTTGTAAACTGGTTTTCTTTGCTTGTATTTTGTGGTATACTAAACTAGAATCGTTTGCGGGGAAGACTTCTTCCCCGCCCTCATGGGGGCGTAAAGGTTTCGACGGGGGCTTGGAACGGTTGTAAGCGAGTAGTGTGGGCGAAAACACTGAAATAGTCGCACCTAAATATAAACGCTAATAAGAATTCCTTTAACACGGAACTCTGCGCAGCTTAAGTTTTAAGCTGTCCGTTTGCAATCGCTGACCGCGCGCTTTTGCAAACGTCATGAAGCGGTGAACTTGACCGGCGGGTCTCCCGACGTCGGTCAGGACTAATTGGGAGTGCTCCCGGTTCTTTTTTGTTTGCTGTAAAGAGCCGGGAAAAGATGCACAACAAACTACACTCGTAGAAAGCGATCGGAAAAAGTTTTCGGACAGGGGTTCGACTCCCCTCGCCTCCACCAAATAAGAACCGCAATTTTGATACAATGCGTATCAAGGTTGCGGTTCTTTCTTTTTGCTTGAAAACCCTGATTTCAAGGGATTTTGGGCTTTTATTCCCCCGGCCGCCGCCAGACAAAGAGATAGCCTGCCGCCAACCCAGTTCGCAAAGGCACTGGGTAGCAGCAGGCTATCGTTTGATTTATGGCTACCGTTTAATTTGTGGGCTATCGTTTATTTTCCGCTTTTCCAACTATTATCCCCCCACAATTACTACCAAATCCTACGAAACAAGTTGCAATCATTATATTTTCATGTTATAATCGGACTGGTAAAATTACTTCAAACTCTGGAGTGAGAACTATGAATATGGATTTTGAAGAAAACTGGATTGGCATAAGCGAAGCAGCCACTCATTTGGGTGTGACTAAAGACACCATTAGAAATTGGATAAAGAAAACTGACATTCCTGCGCATAAAATCGGGAAATTATGGAAGTTCAAGCGTTCTGAGCTTGACGAGTGGGTCAAGAGTGGAAAAAGCGCAATTGTCTAACATTTTACCCGGAAGGAACAAGGATATGTCCAAAGTGATTCTTTACAACGATGAGTGCATCCACTCCATGAATGAGCTTGGAGATCGAACCATTAATTTAATACTCACAGACCCTCCCTATAATCTTGGAAACTTTATGATTAGCCGTGATACCAACCTAAAGAAAATGCGTGATAATTTTTTTGGTACCGCCGGTTGGGATAACCTTGAGTATGATGCCTGGTGCCAAGCAATGGATCGCTTTTTCGAGCAGGCTGCACGCGTGATGGTAGTTGGTGGGGCCATGATTGTTTTTATGGCTGTTATTAAAGTGGAGACTATTATTAGTTTAGCGGAAAAATATGGTTTCTACTATAAAACCACTGGTATTTGGCACAAATCAAATCCAATGCCCAGAAATATGAATTTGCACTTTGTTAATTCGACCGAAACCTGGATTTATTTCACATACAAAAAACGGACAGGCACTTTTAATAATCACGGTGAGGTTCTACACGACTTTATTGAAACAGCAGTAGCCCCTTCCAGTGAGAGAAAGTATGGAAAACATCCAACACAAAAGCCCGAAGCCCTTATGGCACACTTTGTTGAAGTTTTGTCAAGTGAAGGTGACTGGATTCTTGACCCTTTTATGGGCAGCGGAACAACAGGCGTTGTTGCCAAAAGAGCAGGCCGAAATTTTATCGGAATTGAATTGGATTCCGACTACTTCACTATGGCCAAAAATCGCATTGAAGGGGTGGCTATAGAATGAGACCAAGGGTTATTGACTTGTTTGCAGGGGTTGGCGGCTTGTCCCTTGGCTTTGAGCAGGCGGGGTTTAATGTTGTCCTTGCTAACGAGTATGATCCAGAAATAGCTTCTGCCTATCAGATGAATCATCCTCACACCCAAATGATTGTCGGGGATATTACATCGCTGGATTTGGAGGAAACGTTTGGGAAACTGGCCAGTCAGATAGATGTCATCATTGGTGGACCACCTTGCCAAGGATTCTCTCAAAAAGGTCAGCGTAAAACAATACACGACTCACGAAATTTCTTGTTTAAATATTACGTTAAGGTCGTAGAGTTGGTTCATCCTAAATATTTTCTGATGGAAAATGTGCCCAATCTTCTTACCGCTGAACATGGCTATTTCCAAAAAGAAATAGTTGAGCTATTCAGTAGTATTGGGTACCAATTAACGACTGGTGTCCTTAATGCTGCTGATTACGGTGTGCCGCAAAACAGAAGGCGTGCCGTTATTCTGGGTAAAAGAGATCACCCTGCTCCCGCTTTGCCCGAAAAAATGTCAACCCATGTGACGATATGGGATGCCATAGGAGATTTAGCTTTCCTGCAGTCAGGCGAAGGCACGGAAGAACAGCCCTATCCAAATCTTCCGGCAAGTGACTATGCAAAAGCCTTGCGCGGGAAAATGTCTGTGTTACACAACCATGTTGCCACTAACCATTCAAAACTGGCATTGGAGCGATTGTCCCTCATCCCCCCAAACTGTGGGAAAGAAATGCTTCCACACGAACATCTCACCAAGTCAATCTATAGCGGTACCTGGTCGCGTATGATTAAGGATGATATTTCCGTCACCATCACCACCAGGTTTGATACACCTTCGTCCGGCCGGTTTACACATCCATTCTTGAATCGAGCGATTACGGTACGGGAAGCGGCTCGAATTCAATCCTTTCCTGACAGCTTTATTTTCTCTGGGACAAAAAGCTCTCAGATGAAGCAGGTTGGAAACGCTGTGCCACCGCGCTTGGCCTATGCCATTGCAAAGGTAATAAAAGAGGATATGGAGGGTGATGAGTAATGATAAGGCCTGAAGCAGCACCAGTATATGACAAGGTGGATTTAAAATTAGGGATAAAGTCGTCTTTGCGGTCGGTGAAACCTACTTTAGCATTACTTTATTTAATGTGGAAAGATATGGGGTATCCTTCAGAGGTAGAATATGCTATCGCACAGGGTAACGGTATTGTGCTCCGCGCTGACATAGAAAACCATCTTTATCAAAATCTCCAGACTATTACCCCTACTGTAACAAGAGAAGAGTTCCACAGCAGAATAAACGAGAATCTTATGCTCAAAGCGCAGTTGGAACCTCTGTTAGTTGCATTTGAGCTGGTATGGAAAGTCGCAAAAATACGGTTTGCAGACGGCAGACCAAATAGCTCTGAGAGAACCGGAGGAGCCAGATTTCCCAAAAAGATCTGGTTTACAACCAATATGGATCTGTTTGATGCTATTTGCACATCCGATACAGCTTATGAGAGTGTTTTATTCTCCTGGCTCGGGTTCAACACCCAAGTAGATGCCGAAAAGGAAAAGGTGCTCATTCATGCTCTGACTGTTTTCTCTGAATCTGCTTATTTTAAATTATCCGACAATGGGACGGATGTTATTTTTAACCTGGAAAGCGTATACAAAGCAGTGCTATCCCATGATGAAGCAATAGATATTTCTGGGGATGAGGAAGCTAAAGGCGCTTTGCGCATTCTTAAATCAGCTCTGTCTGAAAATCTTATCGCAAATTTGGTGGCGCACAACAATTCCGTAAGTGCTGTAGATAGAGAAGTTTTGCAACGCTACTATGAGAGAGTTTCTACGTTTCATCAATTAGACCCTAAAGAGTATGTTACGACAGCTGCCCCAACCACACTTGTTACGGATATTGATTATGATGCTGTCCGGCAGGAATGGATGGAGAAAGAAAACCAGGATTTCATTATTGCTTGCTTGGATTTTATGAAGGCTCATGCGCTACTTACAGAGTCGGTAATGTCGATTTTGCAAAGCAAAGAGCAGTGTGCTTCCCGCTTTCGCCATAACTCCTTAAATGGTATCTTACTGCGTGTAAATCCTAACGTACCGGACGATGAGCAACGTAAAGACTCTTCTGGGAATCCCCGGTATTACACGGATAAATATCCCATAGGGGATGCCGAATATTTTGTATCTTCAGAATGGAGACCGGATCGTGAGGACGCCAGAACGTCATTCATTGACTGGATTTTCTCCCTCATGCAGAAGATAAAATTTAGCACCGGCTATCAAAGTGCTTTTGCGCGCAATCGTATCCTTTTTGGCGCACCGGGTACTGGTAAAAGCTATACCCTTAACCACGAAAAGGATGAGCTACTGGCTGATGGCGGCGAATATGAGCGGGTAACCTTCCACCCTGATTATTCTTATGCCAACTTTGTGGGTACATACAAGCCAGTTCCGCACAAGGACTCGGATGGGAAAGACGCCATTACCTACTCGTATGTGCCGGGACCATTTATGCGCACCTACGTCAAAGCCCTTCAAAACAGCAAAACGGATACACCGAAACCCTTTTTACTTGTGATTGAGGAAATCAATCGAGCCAACGTAGCCGCCGTGTTTGGGGACGTGTTCCAGTTACTTGACCGCGGCGACAATGAGGTTAGCGAATACCCCATCCAGGCAACCGAGGACATCAAGAAATATTTGGCATCACCTGATGTCCTGGGCGGTTCTTCGGAGGATTACGCCGAGATACGCATCCCGGATAATATGTTTATCTGGGCCACCATGAATAGCGCCGACCAAGGGGTGTTTCCTATGGACACCGCTTTCAAGCGCCGGTGGGATTTCACCTACCTTGGTATTGATGACAGCGAAGCCGGAATTATAGGGAAAAAGGTTATCCTTGGTCAGGGTGACTACCGCCGCGTTGTTGAGTGGAACGAGCTGCGTAAGGCGATTAATGCTGAGTTGATCACCTTTAAAGTAAACGAGGATAAACTGATGGGACCGTACTTTATTTCCAAGAAAAACATCCCGGATGGTGAAATGTTCGATCCTGCAGTCTTTACTCGAATCTTTAAAAACAAGGTAATCATGTACCTGTTCGATGATGCCGCAAAGCAGAAACGCGCTACCCTCTTTGCTGGCTGTGAGGAAGAGTCAAGGACACAATATTCGAAAATATGCAGGGAATTTGACACGAAGGGTGTTTCCATTTTCTGCGAGAAGATTCGTAACCGATTCATTGATATGCCGGGGGATGATGGCGAATGATCTCGGTTTTCTTGCGTGAGCAAAGGCGCTATACTCAAGACGAGCTGGTAAATTTGCTCCAATGCACTGAAGAAAAGGCGGTTCGGATATTACGGCGGCTGAAAGAGTATGGGGTTCTTAAGGCGGTCAGGGCAGATGATACCCAGAGGAGTCTTACGGACCTCGTGGATGATGATGTGGAAATAGCGGACGTAGAAATTGGGGAAAACGAATACCTCTATGTTTTTACGTTTGTTGGTGTCATCACCATCGAGGGGCGTGTGCTTAAGTGCTACCCTAAATACCTTCCCGATGCCACAGATCCTAAACCGGCTTTGAAGCAAGTGCTAAAAGTGCTGGAGAAGTATAACTCAAGAGAACAGATTATCCGTATGTATAATGAAACCAGTGACAGCAGTGCCTTCAATATGCTGGCTGTCATGCTATTTCTCCTCCAGGACTATTTTGAGTGTGGAGCTTATACAAACACACAGGACATCATCGAGACCAACGGGTCCGGTGACATCCTGTGGGACAAGACAATCAATGAAACCTTTACTCTCCTAAGCAACAACCGGCCCTATTACCCGGAGCTGCTGACTGTGAAACGTGTAGTTGATGATTTTGACTACTTTAAACGGCTGCACGAGTGTATTTTGACCCGCTGTACAGCTGAACTGCGAGATGCTGACCTCTTGGATTTATTTGATATCCTTGGTGTGGATATTTCTGATGAGGAACTGGAGGATTTTGGAGAAACAGAGTATATCTTAGATCGCATCGCCAAGGAGCTTAACGTCCAATTTAACACTCGAAAGCAACTTCTGCTAAAGACATTGTACGCTTTTGTAGCAAACAGCAGTACCTTGGATGATCTGGACTGCTTTAGTATGTTCGGGACAAATAGCTTTAATCTGGTCTGGGAACGAGTCTGTGCCGATGTCCTCGACAACCAGCTTCAGAAGCCCATCGGGGGTCTACGCTTGCCGGTTCCGCTGGCCGAACAGTATCGTGCTAAACGACATAAAAAGCTCATAGAACTGATTGATAAGCCTGAGTGGATCGGTGAAGATCCCGATAACGGAGCTTTCTCAAAAACGGCGGAGGACACACTGATACCCGATCTCGTTACTATAGTAAATGTCGATGGCGAATATCAGTTTATTATCTTTGACGCCAAGTATTATAACCTTCAGCTCGAGCCCAATAAAAAGCTACGCGGCCAGCCTGGAATCGAGTCGATTACAAAGCAATATCTGTATCAGCTGGCGTACAAACCATTTGTCGATGCCCACGGAATCACAAACGTGAAAAATTGTTTCCTTATGCCAACTACTGGGGATACAGTAATCGTCAAAGGAAAGGTGTCTCTCGCCATGCTGAGCAACCTGAATTTGCAGGACATCCAAATTAGGCTTGTCCCAGCAAAATTGATGTACCGACATTATCTGGAGAACACAAAGTTGGACGTGGGTGCGCTCCGGCTATAGTTTTTATGCTTTTGCTGCGACCACCGGCACTCCCATTCTCCGAGCATAGTCTATGGTGTTTTTCGTCCCGCTTGGCTGGCCGTTCCACACGGCAATCACCCTGGCGGCGTGATCCACCATCCACTCATTCCGCCGCTGGAAGCAACTGCGGCTGTACCCTGGGCAGATGAACCGCACAAGGTCGGCGGCAGACAGGATTGCCTTGTAGCGTTCCTGCCAGCTCTGCTTCCAACCTTGCTCGAAGCCCTGGTATGGGCAAGCGCAGATCAGCCGGACGGCTTCGCCGGCGTCCCGGAGCCGGAGCACGACCTCCGCAGCCCAGATGTCCACGCCACGAGCCATACCGGAAATAAAGACATTGAATCCGTCAGCAATAGCCTGGCGGATTTCTTTTTCCAGAGAAGCTGTCACCACGCCCTCCGGTTCCTGTAGTTTTTCCGGCCTATGCCCGGTGAAACAACACCGATGTATCCTCTTCTCTGCTTCTGTCGCCATGACCGCACCTCCACCACCTGAATACCTGGCCTCTTTACAGTTTAACATAACGGTAGTTTCAATACAAGTTAGCTGTATCGGAACTACCGAGTTGAACGGTAAAATAGTTACAGGAAGGTGGTGGCACAATGGACACAAACCAGAGGCTCCGGCGGTTACTGGATGAACGGGGCTGGACGGAATATAAGCTGTCTAAGGTCTGCGGCCTATCGCAGTCAACCTTGGCAAATATTTTTAAGCGGAACACCGTGCCTTCCATCAC
>CALXIC010000079.1 GCA_944388265.1 uncultured Clostridia bacterium
GAAAGCTGCGCCAGCCCTGCCGCCATGGCGATGGGGTTGCCGCTGAGCGTACCCGCCTGATAGACGCTTCCCAGCGGAGCAATGACTTCCATCACTTCTTTGCGGCCGCCGTAAGCGCCAACCGGCATACCGGCACCGATGATTTTGCCAAAGGTCACCAAATCCGGTGTGATGCCAAACGCTTCTGCCGCACCGCCCGGTGCCAGACGAAAACCGGTGATAACTTCATCAAAAATCAACAGTGCGCCCTCTCTGGTGCAAAGATCACGCAGTCCCTGCAAAAATCCAGCCTTAGGCGGGACAACCCCCATATTCGCCGCCACCGGTTCCACAATGACGCAGGCAATGCTGTTCGGATTTTCTTCAAACAGCTGTTCGACGGAAGAAAGGTCATTATAACGCGCTGTGAGCGTATCTTTCGCACAGCCTTCCGGTACACCTGCACTGCTGGGAATGCCGGCGGTCATCACGCCCGATCCGGCTTTTACGAGCATCGAATCGGCATGTCCATGATAGCAGCCTTCAAATTTGATGATTTTGTCGCGCCCGGTAAATCCGCGTGCCGCGCGCAGTGCACTCATGACCGCTTCCGTGCCGGAATTGACCATACGAACCATCTCAAGATACGGCACCATGCGGCACACGGTTTCCGCCATCACAACTTCCGCTTCGGTCGCCGCGCCAAAACTCAGTCCGCGGGCAGCCGCTTCGATCACCGCATCACGAATCGCCGGATGATTATGGCCTAAGATCATCGGCCCCCAGGAACCCACATAATCGATGTAGCGATTACCGTCCGCATCCGTCATAGTACAGCCATCCGCTTCACGAATAAACGGAGGGGTTCCTCCAACCGACAAAAAAGCCCGAACGGGCGAGTTGACCCCGCCCGGAATTTTATCTTTTGCACGCGCAAACAGCGCTTCTGATTGATGGTACTGATACATGGAATCCTCCTCAGCCAATGCGGCCTTCTGCCAGATAACCGGCCAGTTCTTTTGCAAAATAAGTGATCAGGATGCTCGCACCTGCGCGGAACAACGCAACGGCACTTTCACAGACGATCGCCGCTTCATCCACATAACCGGCAGCAGCAGCCGCTTTGATCATCGCATATTCTCCGCTGACGCAGTAAGTCGCCGTAGGCACATCGACGGCATCGGTCACTTCACGCAAAATATCCAAATACGGAAGACCGGGTTTCACCATGATGATGTCGGCACCCTCTTCGACGTCCAACGCCGCTTCCCGCAGTG
The DNA here is from genome assembly GCA_944388265.1 of uncultured Clostridia bacterium. GTDB lineage: Bacteria > Bacillota > Clostridia > Oscillospirales > Ruminococcaceae > CALXIC01. Next base: position 1,257 of record CALXIC010000079.1, read on the forward strand.
CTTCCCGGCGGTTATGGAAATCCATCTGATAGCTTTTCCGGTCGCCGAACGACGGCGCCGAACCGGCCGCTTCGCGGAACGGACCGTAAAATGCCGACGAATATTTCACCGCATAGGACATGATGGGCACATCCTGATGGCCGTGGTCATCCAGCATTTTGCGGATCGCCGCTACCCGTCCGTCCATCATATCGGACGGTGCGACCATATCCGCACCGGCTTCGACATGAGAGAGCGCCGTTTTGGCCAGTACTTCCAGCGTTTCGTCGTTGTCCACCTGCTGGCCGTGCAAAATCCCGCAATGGCCGTGCGACGTATACTCGCACAGGCAAACGTCGGTAATATAATACAAATTCGGATGCGCTTCTTTTGCCGCGCGGAGTGCCCGCTGCACAATTCCGTTGGGATCGTACGCCGAACTGCCGCAAGCATCTTTCGTATCCGGAATCCCGAACAGCAAAATGCTGCGCACACCGGCATCCTCTACTTCCTGCAGCGCTTCCAAAAAGGTGTCAATGCTATAGCGGTACTGTCCCGGCATCGCTTCAATCGGCTCTTTTTTTCCGCTTCCTTCTTCCACAAACATCGGATAAACCAACGCATCTGCCGAAATTCTGGTTTCACGCACCATGCTGCGCAGCGTTTGATTCATCCGCAAACGACGCGGACGTTTGGTTAATTCCATCACGAATCCTCCTTATTCCAAATCCGGCAAGGTCCGGATCACTTGCATCATACTTTCCAGAGTGGCCGCATGCGACACCAGTACCCGCATGCCGGCTTCCAGTGCGCGTTTGGCGGTCTTTTCGCCAATACAAACCGCCGTCAGCGCCGACCAGTCGCGCGCAGGCATCGCCTGCAAAAATCCATCGACCGCCGAAGCGCTGGTAAATGCAGCACAGGTGAGCTTTTCGCTCTCCATCAACGACAGCACCGCTTCTTTTGCCGGATGATCGCCCAAAAGTATCGTTTGATAAAGCGCCGTTTCCGTCACCTTACGACCCGCTGCCCGCAGGAGATCCAGCAGTTCGGTATCCGCCCGTTCACTGCGGTAAAGCCAAAGAGTGGCGTCCGGTTCCGCTTCCTTGATGAGTGCTTCCGCCAAGGATTTGCCGCTGTATACCGCCGGTACAAGATCGGCAAACACGCCGTATTCTTCCAGCGTTTTTGCCGTCTGGGCACCGATCGCCGCAAAACGAAGGTTTGGCAGTTCAAATAGGGTGCGCAAATCCAGATGGATTTCCCGAAGTGCTTTGAAGAAAAAGCGCACACCCGCCGGACTGGTCAGCACGGCATACCGCACGCCCGGGGTATTGGCAAGCGCCCAAAGCGATGCATGAAGCGCTTCGCGATTCGAAAGCTGTTCCTGACGAATCGCGGGCAGCGCAATCACCTGTGCGCCTTCTGCTGTAAGCAGTTGTTCCAGTCTGGAACCGGTACCGGACGACGTGCAGATCAGCACCCGTTTTCGTCCCATGGGACGAAGTTCTGCCCACTCAAACGTTTCTGTTAACGCACAGACTTTTCCGACCATAAAGATGGCGGGCGTGCCAATCGATGCATCCTGTGCATCCTGTGCGAGATGCGCCGCATCGGACAGCACCCGGCGCTGCGCATTGGTGGTTCCCTGTTCCAGCACCGCCGCCGGCGTATCGGGCGAAAGACCGGAAGCAATCAAGCGCTGCAAAATCTCCGCCATCGAAGAAACGCCCATCAAAAAGACCAGCGTTGCATGAAGCTTGACCAGCGCTTCATAATCGATGCGATCCTCTCCATCCTGTCGGGCATGCCCGGTGATCACATGAAAGGAAGAGGTATAATCGCGATGCGTGACCGGAATACCGGCATAAGCCGGAACGGCCACCGCCGAAGTGATGCCGGGCACCACTTCAAACGAAATGCCATGTTCCGCCATAAGTTCGAGTTCTTCCCCGCCGCGTCCAAACACAAAGGGATCGCCGCCTTTTAGGCGCACCACGCGATGCCCCGCCTGCGCC
>CALXIC010000080.1 GCA_944388265.1 uncultured Clostridia bacterium
CACCCCGCCGGCCAGCAACACGCCGCCGATGGCGGGACGCCGACGTTCTTCCGCCGTCAAAAACAGCGTCCATCCCTTTTGCTGAAACCACTCCGCCAAGCGGCGAAGCGCCAGAAAACAAAGCGCAAGCGACAACACCAGCGCCAGCAATACCGCCTGCATCAGTGTTCACTCCCGGTATCCGGAAAGAGCTTTTGGATAACGCGTTCCAAGCGCATCCCGCGGCTTGCTTTGAATCCAACCGCGTCGCCTGTTTGCAGCGTATCGGATAGCGCTTCGCAGAGCGCATCCACATCGGTAAAATGGTGCGCGGCAATGCTCGCGTCTTTCGCCCCGCGGCAAATTTCTTCCGCGAGGGGGCCAAATCCAAACACCGCATCGACGCCGCTTTGGGCGGCCATCCGGCCCACTTCATAATGCATCTCTTTGGTCTGTTCGCCCAGTTCCAGCATATCGCCCAGCACGGCGTACCGTTTGCCGGTACAGGCAATGGTGCCCATGACCGAAAGGGAGGAACGCATCGAGTCGGGGCTTGCGTTGTAGCAGTCTGCCATAATGCGCACGCCGTTGCTTTCCATCAATTTCTGACGGAGTCCCGCATTTTGATAATCCGCAAACGCTTCGCAGATTTCTTCCGGCGTCATGCCGATTGCGCGGCCAACGCCAAATGCTGCCAGCGCATTGTAGACGTTGTGCACGCCCAGCACCGGCAAAACAGCGGGATAGGCCTTCCCATCTTCTACAATTTCAAACGAGAGATCGGACGCGCCCGTTTGAATCGCTCTGGCAGTCAAATCCGCCGGCTGTTCGATGCCAAACGTCACCACCCGATCCCCCAGAGTGGGAATCGCTTTCGCGAGCATATCGTTGTCCGCATTCAAAAACAGCGGCGCATCGGGCACCATGCCGTCTAAGATTTCCAGTTTTGCTTTTAAGATGTTTTCCCTGGTCTTCAAATTTTCCAGATGGGACACCCCGATGTTGGTAATGACCCCCATCGTCGGCCGGCAAAGTTTGGTCAGATAGGAAATCTCCCCGCGGGCAGACATCCCCATTTCAATGACCGCACCGCGGTCTTCCGGTTCCAGACGAAACAGTGTGTGCGGCAAACCGATGTCGTTGTTGAAATTTCCTTCGGTTTTCATCGTGCGGAAGTGATGGTTCATCACCGTCCAAATCATTTCTTTGGTGGACGTTTTGCCAACGCTTCCCGTGACGCCTACCACAACCGGCGAAAACTGCGCGCGGTATGCCGCCGAAAGCGTGCCGAATGCCAGCCTGGTATCCGGCACCCAAATCGCCGGACCGTCGAGCGCCATCTCACGGCTCACCAAAACGCAGGCTGCGCCCTGCGCCAACGCCTCATTGGCAAAATCGTTGCCGTCGAACCGTTCGCCCTTTAATGCCACAAACAAGCATCCCGGACGAATTTTCCGGGTATCGGTGCAAACTTCTGATACGGTTCCGCTTCCCTGGGTCAGCCACCGTCCGTCTACCGCTTGTTTGATCCAATCTAGTGTAATCGACTGCACGAGTGTCTCTCCTCTAGTTTAACGTTTTTCCAATTTCCGCCACGATTTCGCGTTCATCAAACGAAATGGTGCGGTCTTTGAGAATCTGATAATCTTCATGTCCTTTGCCCAGCAGCATGATGGTGTCATCCGGTTTGGCATGCTGCATCGCATAAGCAATCGCCTCGCGGCGGTCGGTAATCGTGACATAGGGAACTTTCCCGGTCAAGCCCGGTAAAATTTCTTGAATAATCGCTTCGGGATCTTCCGAACGGGGATTGTCGGAGGTGACGATGATAAAGTCGGCATACGCTTCGCAGGCCGCCGCCATCTTCGGGCGTTTCGTGCGGTCGCGGTCACCGCCGCATCCGAAAAGCGCCACCAACCGGCCCGGCACATATTCCCGCGCGCTGCGCAGTACATTTTCGATGCCGTCCGGCGTATGGCCGTAATCGCGCAGCACCGTCATCGTCTCATTCTGGAAAATGACCTCATTTCGTCCGGAAACGCCCGCCATACGGCCGAGCGATGCGATCGCATCTTCAATGGAAATGCCCAGTTCTTTGGCGCAAACCAGTGCGGTCATGGCATTTTCCACTGAATAACGCCCCGGAATGGCAAAGGTCACCGGATAGCGGTGTCCTTCATGCACCAGCGTAAAGGTGACGTTGCCGGGAGTGCAGCGAATGTCGTCGGCAAAATAATCGGCCGACGGATCTTCGATCGAGAAGGTGCGCGCCTGTTTGCCGATGCGTTCGGCCACCCGTTTGCCATATGGATCACGCACATTGACTGCCGCCGGTCCGCTGACGTCAAACAATTTGCACTTCGCTTCAAAATAATTTTCCATCGTGCCGTGATAATCCAGATGGTCCTGCGTGAGGTTGGTGAAGGCGCTCACCGCAAAATGACAGCCAAAGAGGCGGTCCTGATCGAGCGCATGGGACGACACTTCACTGACCACCGTGGTGCAGCCGGCTTTTTCCATCTGCGCCAAAATTTCCTGAAAGACATAAGCGTCCGGCGTGGTGCGTCCGGTTTCTTCCACCACGTCGCCGAATTCCACCTGAATGGTGCCAATCAGGCCGGTTTTTTCTCCGGCATCTTCCAAAATGTGTTTGAGCATCGTCGTCACCGATGTTTTCCCGTTGGTACCGGTGATGCCCACCAACCGCAGGCGGCTTGCCGGATCCCCAAACCAATGCGCACAAACCTGCGCATAAGCCTGATGGGTGTTTTCCACCAGCACTTCGCCCGGCTGACCGGTCAAATGATCCACCAGCATTGCCGCGGCGCCTTTTTCAGCCGCCATCGGCACAAACCGGTGCCCGTCGGTCACGCTGCCCGGAATCGCCACATACAGCATGCCGGGTTCCACCTTCCGGGAATCGTTGGTAATACCGGTAATTTCCCGGTCTTCATATGATTTGCATCCAGCGACATCTTTGAGTAAACTGGACAATTTCATCTGTTCCACATCCTTATCCGTCAATCACTTCTACCGAATAGGTTACGGTGATCGCCGTGCCGACGTCCACCATTTCCCCTTCGTTAATGCTCTGGGTATCAATCAGAGCGTTTCCATACGCGTTCGACGCATCGCTGTTGCTGCTGATATTCAGCCCCAGCGCATTGAGCGTCTGCTGTGCATCATAATAGCTCATTCCAATCAGCGACGGCACCTTCACCTTTTGCGCAGAAATACCCGCTTCGGTATAAAGAATGACCGTACTGCCCGGTGCAACCGAAACGCCGCCCGCCGGGGACTGCTGATGCACCTTATCGCCGTTGCCGTATACCTGATAGGAAAGGCCCTGATTGGCCAGCTGTTCTTGCGCATCTTCGAGCGATACGTCCGACAATACCGGTACGGAGGTCGTCATCGAATTGGACGAATCGGACGAATCGGTGGACGCATTGATGCCAAGATAGGGCAGCACACGTTCCATAATCTGACGCGCATACGGACCCGCTACTTTACTGCCGTAATAACTGCCGCTGGTCGGTTCGTTGACTACAACCAGCACCGCAATCTGCGGATCTTCCACCGGCGCTACCATGACCATGGATGCCACATAACGGCCGGAATTTTCTTCGTTGTTGATCTGGGACGTCCCCGATTTACCGGCAATGCGGTAACCTTCGATATCGACCGAACTGGAATCGACCATCGCTTCCATCGCTTCCAAGATATCCTGGGAAGCTTCTTCGGAAATCACTTGGCGTTTGACATTGGGCTGCGTTTTGCTGATGACGGTACCATCCTGATCGAGAATCTCCGATACCAGAT
>CALXIC010000081.1 GCA_944388265.1 uncultured Clostridia bacterium
TATCAGGCGTCGACGAACGATCCGGCAAAAACGCTGATCGCTTCGACGGCCAGCCCCTATAAATTTGCACCCAGCGTGCTTTCGGCGCTTCATGGCGATGTTCCGGCCGATGATTATGAACAGCTGGATCGTCTGGAAGCCATTTCCGGCATGCCGGTTCCCAAAGCGCTTTCGTCGCTGAAAACCAAAGAGGTGCGCTTTACCGGCTCGATTCCGAAAGAGGAAATGCCGAAAGCCGTACTCCGGATGCTGGGACTCTAAAGATTTCAATGGAAAGGAGGGGATTTCGTTTGAGTTTGTATACAATTGCGGATCTTCACCTTTCACTTGGTACGGATAAGCCCATGGACATCTTTCGTGGATGGGACAACTATGTCCGTCTCATCCACGACACGTGGGAATACCTTGTGGCCCCTGAGGATGTCGTCGTGATTCCCGGTGATATTTCCTGGGCACTGAAACTGCAGGAAACGGCGGCGGATTTTCGGTTTATCGATGAACTGCCCGGAACCAAAATTTTCTTAAAAGGAAATCACGATCTTTGGTTTTCGACCAAAACAAAGGTCGAGGCCTATTTGAAGGAACAGGGTTTTACGACCATCAAAATTTTATTCAATAACTGCTATGAATATGGTTCTTACGCGCTGTGCGGCACACGCGGCTGGATGAATCTTCCCGGGGAAGCGGCGGATAAAAAAGTACTGCTGCGGGAAGCGGGCAGACTTCGTTTGTCACTGGAAGCGGGCCGCCAGACGGGAAAAGAGCCGCTGGTGTTTTTGCATTATCCGCCGATTTACGGCAGTTCGGAATGCGAGGAAATGCTTGAGGTCTTGCAGGAATACGGCGTGAAACGCTGCTTTTACGGACATCTCCACGGCAACAGCTGCCGCTATGCCATTAATGGGGAACGGCGGGGGATTGATTTTCGGTTGGTGTCCAGCGATTTTCGGGAATTTACGCCGCTGAAAATTTTGGAATAGTGTTTTCCATGGTTGCCGAAAAGTGCGGGTTGCCTGCGTATTTTTGGCAGTGCTCCGGTGGCTGATTTTTGCGGTCATTTTTGGAAATTTTTTTCGTAAATTATTTATGAATCGCAAAAAAAGGCTTTCTTTTTTAGGATTAGTATGGTATAATTCTAAGGATGCTAATAATGGGTGTGTCAGGCACACCTGAAATAAATTTTGGAGGAATTTTTCATGAGCTTAGTGGAAAGCAAAAACGTCGCGACAAACAAATATGAATTGACGATCAAGGTGGACGCGGATACGTTTAAAGCTGCTATCGATAAGGTTTATCGTAAAAATGCAAAATCCATCCAGGTTCCGGGCTTCCGTAAAGGCAAAGCTCCGCGCGCAATGGTGGAAAAAATGTATGGCGAAGCAGTCTTCTTTGAAGATGCAGTCAACGATCTCTATCCGGAAGCAGTTGCCAATGCAGTGGAAGAAGCAAAATTGGAAATCGTTGCTCGTCCGGACGTCGAAGTGACCGAAGTGAGCAAAGAAGAAGGCGTCACGATTGTTGCAACCTGCATCGTGAAACCGGAAGTTTCGGTCAAAGATTACAAAGGCATCGAAGTAGAACGCGCAGAAGAAGCAGTTACCGATGAAATGATCGACAACAAACTCGCTTCCATGCAGCAGAGAAATGCCCGTATGATCGATGTGGAAGGTCGTGCAGCGAAAAACGGCGACACCGTCGTGTTCGATTTCGAAGGTTTTGTGGATGACAAAGCATTCGACGGCGGCAAAGCAGTAAAATTCAGCCTGACTTTGGGCTCCGGCCAGTTCATTCCGGGCTTTGAAGAACAGATCGAAGGCAAAGAAATCGGCGAAGAATTTGACGTAAACGTCACCTTCCCGGAAGATTATCATGCAGAAGAACTCAAAGGCAAACCGGCTGTGTTCAAATGCAAACTGCATGAAATCAAAGAAAAAGAACTCCCGGCGCTTGACGATGAATTTGCAAAAGACGTCAGCGAATTTGATACCCTCGAAGAACTGAAAAACGATCTGAAAGCAAAAGAAGTTGCTGCTGCAAAACAGGCTGCGGACGACGCTGTGGAAAACAAACTGGTTGACGCTGTGATCGCGAACATGGAAGCTGAAATTCCGGAACAGATGTATGAAAACCGCGTCGACAGCATGGTTCAGGATTTTGATTACCGTTTGCAGTCCCAGGGCATGAACCTCGAAACCTACCTGAAATACACCGGCATGGACATGGATGCGTTCCGCAAGACCTTCCGTCCGCAGGCTGAAAAACAGGTTCAGATTCGTCTGGCTCTGGAAAAGATTGTCGAACTGGAAGCGCTGGATGCAACCGAAGAAGAATTGGATGCAGAATTCGCGAAAATGGCCGAAAACTACAAGATGGATGTGAAACAGATCAAAAAATATGTTCCGGCTGAACAGCTCAAACAGGATCTGCTCGTGAATAAAGCCATCGATCTGGTCAAGAATACGGCTGTCGTTACCGAAAAAGCAGCGGATGCTGAATAATTAAGATACCGTTACATCACAGCCTGTCTGAATATCCATTCAGTCAGGCTGTTTTGAAATTCTTGTGTGCTGAGAAAGGAAGAATCTGTTATGGCACTTGTACCTTATGTAGTCGAACAAACCAACCACGGGGAACGTTCCTACGACATCTTTTCCAGATTGCTCAATGACCGCATCGTCATGCTCTGTGACGAAGTCAACGATCAGACCGCAAGTTTGGTAGTAGCGCAGCTTTTGTATTTGGAAAGCCAGGATCCGGATAAGGATATCAGCCTGTATATCAACTCCCCCGGCGGATCGGTAACCGCTGGTATGGCGATCTATGACACCATGAAATATATCAAATGCGATGTTTCCACCATCTGCATCGGCATGGCGGCATCGATGGGCGCATTTTTGCTCTCTGCGGGCACAAAAGGCAAACGGTACGCACTCCCCAACAGCACGATTATGATTCATCAGCCGCTTGGCGGAACCAAAGGACAGGCGACGGATATTGAAATTCACACCAATTATCTGTTGAGCGTCAAAAAGAATCTTAACCGCATGCTGTCGGAAGCCACCGGTCAGCCGATTGAAGTGATCGAAAAAGATACCGACCGTGATAATTTTATGACCGCACAGCAGGCTGCGGACTACGGATTGATTGACCAGGTTATGTCCAGCCGCTAAGCGATAGGAAGGAAATTTCATGCCAAATTACGGTGATAAAAAAACAGCAAGGTGCAGTTTCTGCGGAAAGACAGAATTTATGGTGGACCGTTTGCTTTGCGGCGGCACCGCCTACATTTGCGATGAGTGTGTGGAGCTTTGCTATCAAATGCTGCATGAAGGTGATTTGGAAGAACCGCAGCCGCAGCAAAACCGCAAACCGCGCGGACAGTCCAAACTGCAGCAGGATCCGAAACGGCTTTTAAAACCGGCGGAAATCAAGAAGGTGCTGGATGAATATGTCGTCGGGCAGGACGAAGCAAAGATTGCGTTGTCCGTCGCGGTGTATAACCACTACAAACGAATCGATTCGCAGTATCAGGCAAACGATGTGGAACTTCAGAAGAGCAATGTGTTGCTTCTGGGACCCACGGGCGTTGGCAAAACCTTCTTGGCGCAGACGCTTGCGAAGACGCTGGATGTGCCGTTTGCGATTGCGGATGCAACCACCCTCACCGAAGCCGGTTATGTCGGCGACGACGTGGAAAATGTCCTGGTGCGCTTGCTGCAGGCGGCAAACTATGACGTGGAAGCAGCCCAGCGCGGCATCATCTATATCGATGAAATCGATAAGATCGGCCGCAAATCGGAAAACACGTCCATCACCCGCGACGTCAGCGGGGAAGGGGTGCAGCAGGCGCTCTTGAAGATCGTGGAAGGAACGGTTTCCAACGTTCCGCCGCAGGGCGGGCGGAAGCATCCGAATCAGGAGTGCATTCAGATCGATACGAAAAACAT
>CALXIC010000082.1 GCA_944388265.1 uncultured Clostridia bacterium
GGATGCGTTTTTGAGCGACTGTTGACTTCGTACCATGAAAAAAGAACGGCATGTCAAACATGCCGTTCTTTTTTAATGGAATGAAGTCAACGGTCGCTCAAAAACGCATCCAGTTCTTCTTTGGGGTGGAAGCCCACCAGCGTATCGACCAGACGGCCGTTTTCAAAGAGCAGCACCGTCGGGATGTTCATGATGCCGTACTGCGTGGCGAGATCGGGTTCGTCGTCGACGTTGACCTTTCCCACCTTGACTTTGCCGTCTCGTTCTTTGGCGACGGCAGCCAGCACGGGGGCGAGCATCCGGCAGGGTGCGCACCACGTTGCCCAGAAATCCACCAGTACCGGACCGGAAGCATCGAGCACTTCCGCTTCAAAATTTTTCGCGTTTAAGGTGATTTCAGCCATGGATCTTCCTCCTTACGATCGCTTAGTCGGCAAGCGACTTGTAGTAGAGCATGCAGTGGCAAAAGCCTTCAAAGGACGGATCTTTGATCTGGTCGCGGAATTCTTTGCACATGCATTTGTTTTCTTCGGTGCGCTGCAGACGGCAGGGGCAGTAGCCGCCGGTGCGTTCCAGCCCCTCTTTGACCTGAGCGACGACCGCGGGATCGGGATTCAAGGTAATTTTCATCAATGCCTCCGTTTGCCTTAGTGGCAGCTGTGGTGACCGCAGCCGTGGCTGCCGCAGGTGTGGCCGCCTTCGCCGTGTTCATGGTCGTGGTGATTGCAGTGGACGTTCGGGTTGTAGTCGAGCGAGCCGTCCAGCAGTGCCGCGACCGCTGCGTCGGCGCTGCCCTGCACGCCGCCGTACAGACGGATGCCGGCTTCCGCCAAAGCGGCCTGTGCGCCGCCGCCGATGCCGCCGCAGATCAGCACGTCGACGCCGTACTGCTGCAAAAAGCCCGCGAGTGCGCCGTGTCCGCTGCCGAGGGTGGGCACGATGTCCACTTTGGTGATGGTGTGGTCGGTCACTTCGTACAGTTTAAACTGTTCGGTGTGTCCGAAGTGCTGAAAGATTTGTCCGTTGGGTTCATAGGTCACTGCAATTTTCATCAAAGATTCTCCTTTCGATCCTTGTGGGGCGGATGAAACAAAGCGGCAGGGTTTGCCGCAGCAGGCGCGTGCGCTTCCGCCGCAAAAGCGGTAATTCCCGCCGGTGATTTCCAGCCGTTTGCCGTTGACGAGCGCGTCCGCAATCTTTCGGCGGGCGGTTTCGTAAATTTCGGTGACGGTGGTGCGGGAAACGTCCATCAGCGCCGCGCATTCTCCGTGGATTTTGCCCTCGTAATCGACGAGCCGGATGGCTTCAAATTCGTCGAGCGAGAGGGTGACCGTTTCTGCCGATGGTTTGCCGTCCGGGCAAAAGCCCGATACCTTCGGTTTTCGGCAAATCCGGCGGCAGCGCTTGGGTCTTGGCAAGAACGTCGCCTCCTTTTTCGTCATATGTCGATTATAACACCTTTGCAAGGATTTTGCAAGTCCTTCCACAGCGGACATTTTCGGGTGTTTTCTGGAAAAAGGCAAAAAAATTCCGCGTAAATTATAAATTTAGCCAAAAAAAGTCAAAACTTTTGTCAAATTTGGGAAGAGTGACTATTCCCTGTTTTCGACAAAAATGCTATGATATGGAGTGATAATGAGGACGGTGCCCTGTCCTCAAGTCTCACAAGGAGTGTGAAATTTATGTTATTGGCACAAATTTTTGCAGTCGCCATCTTTGTGGTGATGTTTGTGCTGGTCGTGACCGAAAAGATCGAACGCCAGTACACCACCCTCGGATGCGGTCTGCTCACCCTCGTTTTGGTGCACGGGGTCGGGCTGCGCAGCCTGCCCGCCATGTTCGAAACGCTGAACGTCCGGAGCATCTTTACGGTGAGCTTCTGGTATGCCGGCGCCGCCGGTGAAGAAGCGTCCTCCGGCATCAACTGGTCGACGATTATCTTCATCGCGGGGATGATGATCATGGTCGAAGGCATGGCAAAAGCGGGCTTCTTCCGCTGGCTGTGCATGAACCTGGCAAAACTGGTTCATTATAAGCCGATTCCGCTGTTTTTGGCCTTCATGGTGATGTCCGCCATTTTGGCCATGTTCATCGACAGCATCACCGTCATCCTGTTTTTGGCGGCGGTCACGGTGGAACTGGCGCATCTTTTGCGCTTCAACCCCATCCCGATGATCATTTCGGAAATCTTCTGCGCGAACCTCGGCGGTTCGGCAACGATGTGCGGCGACCCGCCGAACATCATCCTCGGCACCTCGCTGGGCTACAGCTTTGCCGACTTCCTGACCAACACCGGCGTGCTGGCCGGCATTGCGCTCATTTTGGTGGTCATCTACTTCTTCCTCGTCTACCGCAAGGACCTCAAACAGGAAGAGGGCTTTGTCCTCGATCCGTCCACGCTGCCGGACCCGAAGGAATCCATCACCAACAAAAAGGATTTTGCGTTTAGCTGTGTCATCTTCGGATGTGCCATGATCTTGCTCATCACCCACGCACAGACCGGCTTGACGGTGGCGTTCATCGGCGTTTTGGTGTCGGTGCTCACCCTTTTGGTGGCCGGCAAAGATTCGTGGAATCTCATCAAAAAGATCGACTATAAGACGCTCTTGTTCTTCATCGGTTTGTTTGTCGTTGTCGGCGGTTTGGAACAGACCGGTATTTTGGAAATCATTGCAGAATTCATCGGCAAGGTCAGCGGCGGCAACCTGATGCTGATGGTGGGTATCATCATCTGGGTGTCGGCAATCGCCAGCGCCTTCATCGACAACATCCCGTTCGTGGCGACGATGATTCCGGTCATCAAGAGCCTCGCCGCGATGGAAGGCGTCGATCTGGAAGTACTGTCCTGGACGCTTGCCATGGGTACCGATATCGGCGGCAGTGCAACCCCGATCGGTGCATCCGCAAACGTTGTCGGTACGTCGGTATCGGCAAAGAGCGGCCACCCCATCAGCTGGGCGACCTACTGCAAAGGCGCCGCACCGGCAACCTTCATCGTGATTTTGGTGTCGATGATCTGCATTTTTGTCCGTTACTGCTAAGCACCCGTCCCATTTAGTAAAACCGCACAAATTTTTACAGGATGCCCTTTTCTTTTCATTGATTTTGTGATACACTAGAAAAAAGGGTATCCTGTATCAAGAAAGGGAGCAGACAGATGGAAAAACAGATCATTGTTTCGATCGGCCGTGAATTCGGCAGCGGCGGTCATGAAATTGCAACGAAAATTGCCGAATACTTCAACATCCCGATGTACGACCGGAATATTCTGGAAGCCATTGCCGATGAAAAGGGCATCGATGCCGATACCCTGCATAAATACGACGAACAGCCGAAAAAGCACGTGATCTCCCGTACGGTGCGCGGATTTTCCAACTCGATTGAACAAAACATCGTGGAAATGCAGTTTGATTACCTGCGCCGCAAAGCCCGCAGCGGCGAATCCTTCGTCGTCGTGGGACGCTGCTCGGAAATCGTGCTGCAGGAACATCCGAACCTCGTGAGCATCTTTGTGCTGGGTGAACCGCATCACAAAACCGAACGCGTGATGCGCATCTATCACCTCACCGAAGAAGAAGCGCAGCAGAAGATGGCGCGTCACGACAAATCGCGTAAAGCGTATCACAACCAGTATTCGAAATATCACTGGGGCGATTCCAGAAACTACGACATCTGCATCAACAGCACGACGCTGGGTGTGGACAAAACGGCAGAATATCTGGAAAAATTCATCAAAGCAAAATTTGATCTCGACTAAGAAAAAAGGGTGTTCCGTTTGGAACACCCTTTTTGTGTGTAAAAATCCCCGCAGGATTCCTGCGGGGGTTCTTTCTATTTATTTCGAGGAGAAGCGCAGCATCCGCATCGCGTTTAGAATCGCGATAACCGAAACGCCCACGTCGGCGAAAACCGCCGCCCACATGTTTGCCAGTCCCAAAGCGCCCAGAATCAGCACGATGCCCTTGACGCCCAGCGCAAAGATGATGTTTTGGTAGACGATCCGCATCGTACGGCGTGCGCTACGGATGGCGGCGGCGAGCTTTTGCAGGTTGTCGTCGATGAGGACGATGTCCGCCGCTTCGACGGCGGCGTCCGATCCCAGGCCGCCCATCGCGAGCCCGATGTCCGCACGGGTGAGCACCGGCCCGTCGTTGACGCCGTCGCCCACGAAGACGAGCCGTTCGCCCTTTTTCTTTTGCTGCAAGAGCGTTTCCACCCACGACACTTTATCCGCCGGAAGCAGTCCGGCATGCACGTCGTCGATGCCCGCCGCCTGGCCGACGGCTTCGCCGATGGCGGGGTTGTCGCCGGTGAGCATCACCGTTTGCCGCACACCGAGCGATTTTAACGCCATAACCGCGTCTTTTGCTTCGGGCTTCAGTTCATCAGCAATGCGGAGAGATCCGGCAAAAACGCCGTTTTTCGCGAGGTAGACCACTGTTCCGGGCTGCTTTTGCGGGATGACGGCAATCTTTGCTTCTTCCATCAGCCGCAGATTGCCCGCCAGCACCGGTTCGCCGTCCACCATCACCGAGATGCCCCGGCCGCTTTCTTCCGCGGCGTTTTGGATGCGGCTTTGGTCGATGGGTTTGCCGTACGCCTCTTCGATCGAGCGCGCAATCGGGTGGTCGGAATAATGTTCGGCATAGGCCGCCAGTTCCAGCAGCGATTCGCGGGTTTGACCGGACGCCGGGCAGAGTTCCTGCACGGCGAAGGTGCCGCGGGTGAGGGTGCCGGTTTTGTCAAACACCACGATGCCGGCATGCGCCAGCGCTTCGAGGTAGTTGCCCCCTTTGACGAGGATGCCCTGTTTCGAGGCGCCGCCGATGCCGCCGAAAAAGCTTAGCGGAACGGAAATCACCAGCGCACACGGGCAGGAAACCACCAAAAAGATGAGCGCGCGGTGCACCCAGCCCCACAGGTTTCCCACGAAAATGGGCGGCAAAAACGCCAATAATACGGCGCAGAGCACCACTGCCGGGGTGTACCACCGGGCAAAGCGGGTGATGAAATGCTCCACCCGCGCTTTTTTCTCGGCGGAGTTTTCCACCAAGTCGAGGATGCGCGAAACGGTCGATTCGGCAAAGCAGGTGTCCACCTGCACGCGCAGCACCCCCGTTTCGTTGATGCAGCCGCTTAGGATGCGTTCGCCCGGCACGGCGCGCCGCGGCACCGATTCGCCGGTGAGGGCGGCGGTGTTGAGCATGCTTTCCCCTTCGAGCACCACCCCGTCGAGCGGGACCCGTTCGCCCGGCTTGATGACGATGGTTTCCTCCAAGGCGACTTCGTCGGGTGATACGGTGAGGACTTCCCCGCCGCGCTCCACTTCAGCCGTGTCGGGGCGAATGTCCATCAAGGCGGCGATGGAGCGGCGGCTTCTCCCCACGGCGATCTGTTCAAAGAGTTCGCCGATCTGGAAAAAGAGCATCACCGCCACCGCTTCGGGATATTCGCGGCAGGCAAACGCCCCGATGGTTGCCAGAGACATCAGAAAATGTTCGTCAAAGACCTGCCCGTTTTTGATGTTGCGGGCCGCCTTCCAGAGGACCGGCCAACCCACGACGAGATAGGGGATCAGATAAAGTACCAATTGCAGCCATCCCTCGGCGGGGACGGCGTATAACACGAAGTACAGCACCGCCGCGATGATGATGCGCGCGAGCTGCTTTTTTTGTTTCCGGGTCATGGCACACCCTCCTTAGAAGAGGATTTCACAGTCGGGATCGATTTTTTTGCAGCAAGCTTGTGCCTGTTTTACAATCGAGGAAAAGCGTGCGTCGTCCGCGTCGAGTGTCAGCTTCTGGGTGAGAAAATTGACCGTGGCGCTGTTTACTCCGTCGAGTTTGCGGATCGCGTCGCTCATTTTTGCCGCGCAGTTGGCGCAGTCGACATTTTCCATACGAAATACCTTTTTCATCACAATCGCTCCTTATTCATACAGATGTTCGAGTCCCATTTCGATGATCTTGCGCACATGATCGTCGTCGAGGGAATAAAAGACGGTTTTGCCCTCCCGCCTGGCCTTGACCAGTTTGTTGGTCTTTAAGATGCGCAGCTGGTGGGAGATGGCGGACTGCGTCATTTGCAGCAGTTTTGCCAGATCGCAGACGCAAAGTTCCGATTCAAACAGCACGCAGAGGATGCGCATTCGCGTGGTATCGCCGAATACCTTGAACACCTCCGCCAGATCGGCCAGCGTGTCTTCATCCGGCAGCGTGCGGTTGACCAGATCGATGCGGTCGTCGTGCACACAAAGCACGTCGCACTGTTCGACGGGGTCCATCGTTTGCATAGAATCACCTCTTATATTATCATATGAACACTTATTCATATGTTTCATGCTTTGAGTATAGCACTCCTTCATCGGGTTGTCAATGGGAAAAAGAAAAAACCATTCACAAAATGGCCACACAACATTTAAACGGGTTTTTACGAATTGTAACTCTTTCCGACAAGGACAGCGGTTTTCCACAGAAAAACGCAACGTTTTCCCCGTGGAAAAGCAAAGTTTTCAACAATATACCGATTGTACTGGTGGAAAACGTGGAAAACTCCATTTTGGATTGTGGAAAACTCGGTGGAAAAGGTGAAAAACTCCGCTGATTTCGGGAAAGTGGTTTTCCACGGCGAAAAATCCCTTCGGTGGAAATTGTGGTGAATTACTCGTGGTATAAGAAAAAATTCGTGGAAAGGCGGTGGAAAACCTTGTTTTTTTTCGAAAATGGTTGTATAGTGAAACAAGAAACGGACGCCGGTTATCCGGCGTCCGGTGCAACATTTTGCAGGGTTTCCCACCCATCTTCGGTGCGCTGCAAGAGATGCAGCTCTTTTTTCTGTTCGCGCGCCATGCGGATGGTCTGGGCGGTTCCGCTGTGGGAATTGCCGTTAAAGACCGCCACGACCAGGTCGCTGTGCTCGACGAGATAGCGGTTGCGCCGCCGCATGCAGCCGGGCGTATAGTCCGTCTGCAAATAATGAACCAGATCCGCCGCTTGCAAAACCTGCTGGTAGCGCGCCTTCCAAACGGGCGGATACCGCTCGCTTTGACCGGCATGGGGAATGATCGCATAAAGAT
The DNA here is from genome assembly GCA_944388265.1 of uncultured Clostridia bacterium. Taxonomy (GTDB): domain Bacteria; phylum Bacillota; class Clostridia; order Oscillospirales; family Ruminococcaceae; genus CALXIC01. Next base: position 7,076 of record CALXIC010000082.1, read on the forward strand.
GAATGAAAGGATACAGCGTCTGTGCGCGCAGCACCGCTTCGGCGGCCATCAAATCCACCCCCATCGCCATGCCGGTGTAAAACTCCGTACAGCCGCGGGCAATGGCGGCGGCGATTTCGTCTTCTAAAAACGCGGTGATCTGCCGCACGACGGGGGACGTCTCGCGGTAGGGCGAACAGAGTTTCGACGGACGGTGTCCGGTAAAGCAAAGGGAACGAATCAAATGCTGCATAACAAACCTCTCAGATTGGAGCGATTGGATGAACGAATTCAGACGTACCTGGTGCGAAATTGATTTGGATCAGTTACAGTATAACATAGATTTGCTGCGCCGCAAAGCGGGAAAAGACGTTTTCGCGGTGGTCAAAGCAAACGCCTACGGCCATGGTGACCGCGTGCTCACCCCGAAATTGCAGGAGCTGGGGGTGCGCCGCTTTGCGGTATCCAACTGCAGCGAAGCGGCGACACTGCGCAAAGCGGGCATCACCGGCGAAGTGCTGATTTTGGGCTACACCCCAGCAGGAGCCGCAAAGCTTCTGGCGAAGGAACAGATCACCCAGACCGTCTTTTCCACCGAATATGCCAACGCCCTTGAAGCGGCGGCTGCCGCTGCAGGGGTGACGGTGCCGGTACACCTCAAACTCGACACCGGCATGGGGCGCATCGGCTTTGATGTGCGTCACGGCGAAACGCCGCTGGCCGAACTGTTGGCGGTGTGCCGCCTGCCCCACCTCAAGGTGACGGGCATTTTCACCCATTTTGCCTGCGCCGACAGCTTTGATCCGGCGGATGAGCGCTATACCGACGAACAGACCGCCCATTTTGACCGCGTGGTGCAGGCGCTGCGCGAGGCGGGCGTGGAACTGGAAACCGTCCACATTCAAAATAGCGCCGGCATTTTAAACCGCACCCACGATGCTTCCAACGCCGCGCGGATGGGGATTGCGCTTTACGGCTTAAAGCCGAGCGACGACGTCACCCCCGACGCCGACACCCTGCGCCCCCTGCTCTCCTGGAAAACGACGGTGGAACTGGTCAAAGAACTCCCCGCCGGGGATTGTGTGAGCTATGGGCGCACCTACACCGCCGACACGCCCCGCACCGTCGCAACCCTCGCGGCGGGCTATGCCGACGGCTATCTGCGCGCTTTCTCCAACCGCGCCGACGTGCTGATTTCGGGCAAGCGCTGCCCGGTCATCGGGCGGGTGTGCATGGACCAGATGCTGGTGGATGTGACGGGGCTTTCGGTTCAAATGGGGGACACCGCCACCCTCATCGGCACCGACGGCAGCGAAACCATCACCGCCGACGAGCTCGCTTCCATTGCCGGGACGATCAATTATGAAATCGTCTGCAACATCAGCCGCCGTGTGCCCCGCATCTATTTTGAAGGCGGGCAGGTGGTCGCCGTCGAAGACGACAGCACGCGGTTTTAACCCATCCATACCAAAAAGGGGGCATGCGGATTGGATTACCAGGCGATCAATGCGCGCACCATCGACGAGTGGTGCCGCGACGGCTGGGAATGGGGACAGCCCATTTCCCATGAAATCTATGAAAAAGCCCTGCGCGGCGAATGGGGCGTCTATTTAACCCCCACCAAACCGGTGCCGAAGCAGTGGTTTGGCGCATTGGCGGGCAAAAACGTGCTCGGATTGGCGAGCGGCGGCGGTCAGCAGCTGCCCATTTTCTGTGCGCTGGGCGCTTCCTGCACCCTGCTTGATTATTCCGAAGTGCAATGCGAAACCGAACGCATGGTGGCGTCGCGCGAAGGGTATGCGGTGACCATCCTGCGCGCGGACATGACCAAGCCGCTCCCGTTTTTGGACGAATCCTTTGATCTGATCTTTCACCCGGTTTCCAACTGTTACGTCGAAGAGGTCGAGCCGATTTTCCGGGAATGCTTCCGGGTGCTCAAGAAAGGCGGCATTTTTCTGGGCGGCTACGACACCGGGATGAATTTTGTCTTTGACGAGGAGGAAAAGAAGCTTTCTCATCGGCTGCCCTACAATCCGTTGAAGGATGAGGCGCTGTATGAAGAAT
>CALXIC010000083.1 GCA_944388265.1 uncultured Clostridia bacterium
CGATCTGTACAATCACCAAATCGACGTTTTCGTATTTGGTGGAAACGCCCGGAACGGAATGCACGGGGCGGAGGTTTGCGTAGGTGGAAAAATGCTGGCGCAGCAGTACGTTGATGCTGCGAAATCCCTTGCCGATCGGGGTTGCCGTCGGGCCTTTCAGTGCCCATTTGCAGGAGGAAATGGCGTCGAGCAGACCGGGCTGCAGCAGTTCGTCGTGTTGCTTTGCGTATTCAGCGCCCGCATCATATACGGTCCAATCGATGTTGACGCCCAGCGCCTCACAGACCGGTTGAACGCTTGCAGAAATTTCACGGCCGATGCCGTCGCCTGGAATGAGTACAGCTTGCATGGTATCCCTTCCTTTTCCCAATGAATTTTCGAGGTCTTGTCATGATATGGCTTTATTATACTTCCTTTTGTGAGAAAAAGCAATGCTAAAAATGACAAGCGGATGTTAAAATTCTGCAAATTTAGCATGTTTTTTTCTGAAAAAAGCAAAAAAATGAATTTTTCCTTGACATCATCCTGCAAAAAAATTATAATACGAGTAGAATCTGCGACGAATTTAGAAAAATAGAAAGGGATGGACAGTATGGCAAATCCGCTTCGCTCCGAAGTTGCAACGCTGGATCCGCGTTCGATGGATCATCTGTGCTCGGAATATTTGAAAAACAACTACATCAATCCGGAAATCAGTGAGCGCTTAGGTGTCAAGCGCGGACTTCGGAATCCGGACGGCACCGGGGTGCTGGCCGGACTCACCAATGTCTGCGACGTTGTGGGTTACTATAAATCCAAGGACGGCCAGGTTCTTCCCGCACCCGGCCGGTTGATTTACCGCGGCATCGACATCAAAGAATTGGTGGAAGAAGCGTATACGCACGACCGTTTTGTGTTTGAAGAGGTCATCTGGCTGTTGCTGTTCGGCAATCTCCCCACGAAACAGGAACTGGAAGAATTTTGCGCACTGTTGGAAGCGCACCGCGAATTGCCGGACGGTTTTGTGGAAGAGATGATTATGCGCGCGCCCAGCCCGAATATTATGAATAAGATGGAACGCAGCGTGCTTTGTCTGTATTCCTATGACGAAAAGGCGGACGATCTGTCGCTGCCGAACATCCTCAATCAGTCCATCAACCTGATTGCATCCCTCCCGACGATTATGGTCAATGCTTACCAGCTCAAACGCCGGGCATACGACCGGCAGAGCATGTACCTCCATCTTCCCGTGCCGGGACAGAGCACAGCGGAGCATATTTTGTCCACCTATCGTGCCGATCAGCAGTATACCCATGAGGAAGCGAAGCTTTTGGATATGTGCTTGTTGGTGCATGCCGACCACGGCGGCGGCAACTGTTCGACGTTTACCTGCCGGGTGCAGACTTCTTCCGGTACAGATACCTATTCGGCGATCGCCGGGGCGATTGGCGCCCTCAAAGGGCCGAAACACGGCGGCGCCAACCATCAGGTGATCCGTCAGCTGGACGAGATGATGGAAGCGCTTCACGATCCGTCGGATGAAGACGAAGTGCACGATTATCTGCGCCGGATTCTGCGCAAGGAAGTAGGGGATCGCAGCGGGCTGATCTACGGCATTGGTCATGCGGTATATACGCTCAGCGATCCGCGTGCAGAAATCCTGCGCGATCACGCGATTCCGCTGGCGGAGAAAAAAGGGTATGCCAAGGAAATGCATCTTCTTTGTCTCATCGAAAAGTTAGCGCCCGAAGTGTTTGCCCGCGAAAAAGGGGCAAAACACGTCTGTGCGAATGTCGACTTGTACAGCGGCTTGATCTATCGGATGCTCGGCATCAGTGAAGACCTCTTTACGCCGCTTTTTGCCATTGCCCGTATGCCTGGCTGGTGTGCGCATCGGGTGGAAGAAGTGAAGTTTGCAAACCGCATCATCCGTCCGGCGTACAAATATTTGGGGGATACCCACCCGTATCAGCCGCTCGAAAAACGATAAAAAAACTGCCCGGAAGATTCCGGGCAGTTTTTTTATTGGAGAGAAGAAAACATCAGCCTTCGTAACTCCAGCCGCAGTCGTTGTGATAAATCATCTGGCGGGTCATGCCGCCGTCGATGCAGATGTTTTCGCCGGTGATGAATCCCGCTTTGTCGGAGCAGAGGAAGAGCACCATGTGGGCGATGTCCAAAGGATTGCCCACCCGTCCCGCGGGCTGCTGGGTGGCGTCCGGTCCTTCGTAAACGGTGAAGGCATTGTCAATCCAACCGGGAGAGATGGAGTTGACGCGCACTTTTCCCGCAAAACTCACCGCAAGTGCATGGGTGAGTGCGGCAATGCCGCCTTTGGCGGCGGTGTAGCTTTCGGTTTGCGGCTGGCTCATGCGGTCGCGGGAGGAAGAAATGTTGATGACGCAAGCACCCGGCGCAAAGTAAGGCGCAAAGAGTTTCGTCAGATAAAAGGGTGCGGCAACCCCTGTCTGCAGTGCGTAGCAAAACTCTTCGTAGGAGCAGTCGTCGATGCCTTTCATCAGCGGTGCGGCATTGTTGATTAAGAAGTCCACTTTGCTGTATTGCTCGATGACCGAATGCGCGAATGTTTCGAGCACTTTTTGATCTGCAATGTCGCCGACAAAATGCCCGCCTTCCTGTTTATCAATGATGCAGCAGTGCGCGCCCTCCTTGGCGAAGGATTCCGCAATGACTTTGCCGATGCCCTGCGCACCGCCGGTGATGACCACGACGCGGTTTTCAAATTCCATGGGATGGCCTCCTTTTTTCTTTTTACTTATTATAATGGCTGATGGAATTTGCTGCAAGTGGTTTTCGTTGTCAGGATGGTTGATTTGTGGTATCATAAAGGAAAAGGAAAGGCGGGGATATCATGCGAGATTTGCTGCAGGCGGCTCAAACGGTGTGCGCACAACAGCGGTCGTTTTATTGGATTACGGTGCTGGAGGCCAGAGGATCGGTCCCCGGCAAGGCGGGCGCTCAGATGCTGGTGGATTCCTCCGGACGGCTCGCTGGAACGGTGGGCGGCGGTGCGCTCGAATTTCGCGTAACGCAGACGGCGCAGCAGGCGCTGCTTGAGACGAAAGAGCTGCCGTGCGTTCAGACCTTTTCGCTGGATGCCAGCGATGCAGCCGGGCTCGGCATGATTTGCGGGGGCAACTTGGATTTGCTTTTCACTCGGCTTTCTCCTGCGGAAGAAGTGGTCTTTCAAGAAGCGCTGCAAGCGATGGATGCTCATCGGGAATCGGCGCTCTTTTTCCCGCTGGACGGAAAAGCTCCGGTTTTTTTAACTGCCAATCTGCCTTTGGAAAGTGGGCAAATGATGTCCGCCAACGGCGTTTCGGGATATGGTTGCCGGCTGCTGCCCGCAGGGCGGGTTTGGATTTTTGGCGCCGGGCATCTGGCACTTGAAACGGTGCCGCTCTTGGCGCATCTGGGATTTCGGGTGCGGGTGCTGGACGATCGTGCGGAATTTGCCGATCCTGCCCGCTTTTTGCAGGCGGAATCGGTGGAGCTGGTGTCGTTTGAGGAGCTTTCCTGCGAGATCTTGCCGGAGGATGATGTGCTCATTATGACGCGCGGGCATTTGGGTGATCTGGCGGTCGAACGCTATGTGCTGGGGACTCCTGCTCGTTATATCGGCGTTGTCGGCAGCCGCCGCAAAGCGCGCATGGTGCGGGAAATGCTGGAGGAGGAAGGTTTTTCCAAGGGGTCACTCGATCGGGTGGTGACGCCGGTCGGTATCGATATCGGCGCCGAAACGCCGGCAGAGATTGCGGTCAGCACAGCCGCACAGCTTGTACGGGTGCGCAGCAAACTACCGCCGCGGTCTTAAAGGATAAAAACGATTTGATGCA
>CALXIC010000084.1 GCA_944388265.1 uncultured Clostridia bacterium
AAAACAGGATGCGGCGGATGCAGAAAGTGTGTCCGCCGCGTTACCGCGCCTAAAATAAACCATTCACTTTAGGGGGAAATACCGTTGAAGTACGATCACAAACTGGTTGAAAAAAAGTGGCAGGACAGCTGGGATGAGGCACACTGCTTCGAGGCGGAAAACGGCAGCGAAAAGCCAAAGTTTTATGCGCTGGTTGAGTTTCCGTATCCGTCCGGTCAGGGCCTGCATGTAGGCCATCCGCGCTCCTACACCGCGCTCGATATCGTTGCGCGTAAAAAGCGTATGCAGGGCTATAATGTGCTGTATCCGATGGGCTGGGATGCTTTTGGTCTTCCGACCGAAAACTTTGCGATCAAAAATCATATTCATCCCGAAATCGTTACCCGTCAGAACATCGAACATTTTAAAGCTCAGCTGCAATCGCTTGGCTTGTCGTTCGACTGGGACCGCGAAATCAATACCACGGATGAACGCTACTATAAATGGACGCAGTGGATTTTCCTCCAGCTCTTCAAAAAAGGACTGGCTTACAAGAAAGAAATGCCGGTCAACTGGTGTACGTCCTGTAAATGCGTACTGGCCAATGAAGAAGTTGTCAACGGCGTGTGCGAACGCTGCGGGAGTGAAGTCATTCGCCGCGTGCAGAGCCAGTGGATGCTGAAAATTACCGATTACGCGCAGAAGCTGATCGATGATTTGGATTTGCCGGAAATCGATTACATTGACCGTGTCCGCGTTTCTCAGAAAAACTGGATCGGTCGCTCCACCGGTGCGGAAGTCAATTTTGAAACGACTGCCGGTGATCTGCTGAAGATTTATACCACTCGCTGTGATACGCTCTTTGGTGCGACCTATATGGTCATGTCTCCGGAACATCCGTACATTGAAAAATGGGCGGATCAGATTTCGAATATGGATGAAATTCGCGCTTATCAGAAAGAGGCGGCGCGTAAATCGGATTTTGAACGTACCGAATTGGTCAAAGAAAAAACCGGCGTTCGCATTCAGGGCGTGCGCGCCATCAATCCGGTGAACCAGACAGAAATTCCGATTTTCGTTTCGGACTATGTATTGATGGGCTACGGCACCGGCGCTATTATGGCTGTTCCGGCGCATGATACCCGCGACTATGATTTTGCTAAAGCATTCGATCTGCCGATCATCGAAGTCGTTGCCGGCGGTGACGTTTCGAAAGAAGCCTTCACCGATTGTGCTACTGGAACGATGGTGAACTCCGGATTCTTGACCGGTCTTTCGGTGGAAGAAGCCAAAAAGAAAATGATTTCCTGGCTGGAAGAAACCCAGAAAGGTCAGCCCAAAGTCAACTATAAACTGCGTGACTGGGTGTTCTCCAGACAGCGTTACTGGGGTGAACCGATTCCGATCGTACATTGTGAATCCTGCGGCTATGTCGCTGTTCCGGAAGATCAGCTGCCGCTTCGCCTCCCGGAAGTGGAATCGTACGAAACCACTGATGATGGACAGTCTCCGCTTTCGAAATTGGACAGCTTTGTGAATACCACTTGTCCGCAGTGCGGCCGTCTGGCAAAACGTGAAACCGATACGATGCCGCAGTGGGCTGGTTCTTCGTGGTATTTCCTGCGTTACTGCGATCCGCACAACGAAGAAGCGTTTGCTTCTCAGGAAGCGCTCAACTACTGGATGCCGGTCGACTGGTATAACGGCGGGATGGAACACACCACCTTGCACTTGCTTTATTCCAGATTCTGGCACAAATTCCTCTATGACATTGGCATGGTGCCTTGTCCGGAACCGTATCTCAAACGTACCAGCCACGGTATGATTTTGGGTGAAAACGGCGAGAAGATGAGTAAATCCCGCGGCAATGTCGTCAATCCTGATGACATCGTGCGTGATTATGGTGCCGATACCCTTCGTTTGTATGAAATGTTCATCGGCGACTTTGAAAAATCGGCTCCGTGGAATACCTCGAGCATCCGTGGATGCAAACGGTTCCTCGAACGTGTATGGAATTTGCAGGATATGGTAGTGGACGGCGATTCTTACCGTCCCGAATTGGAAGCATCCTTCCATAAAACCATTAAGAAGGTTTCGGATGACTGTGAAACGCTGAAATTTAATACGGCGATCGCAGCGATGATGACTCTTTTGAATCAGATTACGGAAACTGGCAGCATTACGAAGGGCGAATACCGCACCTTCTTGATTCTCTTGAATCCGTTTGTCCCGCACATTACGGAAGAATTGTATGAACGCATGAGCTTTGGCCAACATATCGTCGATCAGGCTTGGCCGGTATACGACGAAGAAAAATGCAAAGAAAGCTTAGTCGAAATCGTTCTTCAGGTGTGCGGAAAGATTAAAGCAAAGGTCAAAATTCCGGCAGATCTTTCGAAAGAAGAGATGCTCGCTCAGGCGAAAGCCAATGAAGCGATTCAGGCCGCTTTGGAAGGCAAAACGATTGTCAAAGAAATCGTCGTACCTGGCAAACTGGTGAATATTGTAGCGCGCTGATTGACTTTTTTGAATCTATAGCGCAGTAATGGATTCGAGAGAATTCTATACAAAATTGACGTATAGTTTTTGGTGTTTATAAAAAAGCTTACATTCTATATTGACAGAATGTAAGCTTTTTTTACAATAAATCTGGTTCATGGAGCATAGCTTTTTAAGAGAGGTAAAAATAAACATCTATTGCAAAGCGCTGCCGGCATACAGACAGTGCAGGCAGCGCCATTGCTCCAATAGCCGTATCCATTTAAAGATGTGCGGATAGTTGAAGAGCATTTACGACTTTATATTAATAGTCTTAGAATGATGTTTCTCGAATAGTGGTAAAACATTTGATATTCGGAAGGATGAAAATGAAATTAAATGCTCTCATACATCAGATACAAACTCCGTTATACAGCAGGCAGTTTCTTGTAAGGTGCGTGCTTTTTCTTCTTGAATCGGTTCTTTTGCCGTGCATAAAGCGGCAAGCAGGATGCTGAAAATGAGAAGCATCGCAAGGATTGGAAGGTTGTATGTCTGAGATAATTTCATGCAAATACTCCTTTCCTGTTTCTATTTTCAGTATAGGGTGGAAAGGTAAATTTCGCATGCTTACTCTTGTATGAATTTCGTAAATTAGGGAAGATTTTGTCCGCAATTAGTTTCCGTAATCGGCTTGAATTTGTTTTAAAATTGCCTCATCTGCAGGACAAAAAGCATAGTTTGAAATTTCACTGGGCAAAATCCACCGCAAGTCTTCGTGTTCCAGTAATTTCGGCTCTCCTTCCAAAATGGAAGCGTGGAATAGGGTCAATTCAATGTCGATGTCCGGATAGGTATGGCGCACTTGATAGTACTGTTCCTGTACGATAATGGAAACATCCAATTCTTCCATACATTCTCGAATCAAAGCCGCTTCTTTGGTTTCGTTTGGCTCCACCTTGCCGCCGACAAATTCCCAATAGAGCGCACGTGCTTTGTGTTTCGGGCGCTGACAGATTAAAAAGCGAGGTCCCCGCCAGATGAGTGCTGCAACAACTTCTACCATTTGGATTCTCCTTTTTTCAAGTCATTTCTTGTATTATTATAATGGCAGATGGTTTTCTTTGCAATCATTTTTCGAAAGGGGCTTGACTTTCAAGGTCGATATGATACCATGATAGAAAAGAAGGAAGTGGAAGGTGGCTTGGTGATGAAGGGGACGCTTTTGGTGGTCGGCAGCTTAAATATGGACGCCAGCATTCGGGTTGCCCGGATGCCGCGCGTTGGAGAAACCATTTTAGGGGAGCAAATCACCTTTTCTCCGGGTGGAAAAGGTGCGAATCAGGCATATGCCGCCGCAAAATTGGGAACAGCTGTGCATATGGCTGGTGCCGTTGGGGAAGATGGCTTTGGCCAAACGCTTTGTGATCATTTACAGTCCGTTGGAGTGGACTGTTCTCTGGTGCAGAATGTTCCGACTGTTTCGACCGGGAGTGCCTTTATTGTGGTAGATCAAGATGGAAATAATTCCATCATCGTATCACAAGGAGCAAATGCCGCCTGTACCGCAGATCAGATTTCGGATGAAGTGCTCCAGTCCTGCGATGCAGTATTGCTTCAAATGGAAATTCCGCTGGATACGATCGAATCGGTGGTGCGCCGGGCGCACGATTTTGGAAAAATGGTGGTGTTAAATCCGGCACCTGCACCGAGTGATCTGCCGCGATCCCTCTATCAAGGGATTGATTGGCTGACCCCCAATGAAACGGAACTGCAAACGCTGACCGGAGAAACCTGCTGCTCGATGGAAGATTTGGTCCATGCGGCGCAAAAGCTCTTGGACTTTGGCGTCCAACAGGTGTTGGTCACCGTAGGAGATCAGGGGGCTTTGTGGGTCAATCGAGACCAGGCGCTGCTGTTTCCATCCAGAAAAGTGCAGGCGGTGGATACGACCGCTGCGGGCGATACCTTTCATGGCGCGTGGCTTTGTGCGCTGTTGGAAGGGCGTTCGATCGAAGATGCGATTGTTTTCGGCAATCTGGCAGCCTCGATTGCTGTCACCAGACCAGGGGCACAGTCTTCCATTCCCGACCGTGCAGAGGTGGAAGCGTTGGCGGCGGATGCGATTCGGCCGATTAGAATACGATAATATGATAAAAACAGCCGGTAAGGGAAATGGCCCTTACCGGCGTTTTACTGTCTCAAATTATTCTTTTTCTTTTTCGTCCGAAGGGGTCCAAACAATGTCGGAAACGATCAATTCATCCATCACCAAATGTCCGTTTAGCTGGATGTGATCGCCGACTTTTGCAAAGGGAAGCTGGTTGCTGATGCTGATGTCCAATTCATAAATGGCGTCATCTTCACCCAGCTGCAAATAATATTTGGTGTTTCCTTCGACAACGGCGCTGGAGATTGCCGCAATCGTACCTTCAACGCTGTGCTCCTGCTGATCGGTGATTTCGATGTCCTGTTCGGATTTGAGTTTTGCCGCATAGTCTTCTCTGGCAGCATCCAACGTACTGCCCGTGCCGACAATTTGATACTGTTCCACATCAACGAAGGCGTACATTTTGACCAGTCCGGCATCGTCTTTGAGCGACATAAAATAGGTCGGACGATCCGAAACATTGAGCAAAATGGGGAAGGTCGCGTGATATTGTAAGTTTTGCACCTGTCCTTCCGCAGATGCCATGGCGGAGAATTCTTCCGCACCCGGTACGGAATAGTAGCGGGATTCTTTGGTGCGCAGATTGACGAGGACGAATCCTACATTCGATTCATCGCTGGTCACAGAAGTCATGCCGGTGTAGAGGTAGACATCGTCGCCAATGGCAACGTAATTGTAGCCGTCCGTCGGCTGCAACACGCCTTTTTGCCCGATGATGGAGTTCCAAAATCCGGAGCGATACCGCCCGTTGTAGCCAAGCTGTTCCATGATTAACCCGGCGTCAAATACCTGATCCACCCAGGTCGGCACTTCACTCAGTGGATAGTATTGGGATTCTCCCGTGACGGCATTGACCAATACCGCGCCGTCCAAATCTTTTCCGCTCCACCAACCGATGCGGTAAGATACGGTGGACGCGATCCAAAACGGGGTGCCGTTGTCGTCGATTTCAAAAGAAACCCGATGAAAGATTTTGGTCGGGTACTGAAACCGCAGATAGCGGTGAATGTTTCGCATCAGGTATTCGCTTTCCGAGTATTTGATGCCTTCTTCCAGCTGTACCAGCGTGGTTTCCTGGGAAGTCATATCCACCATCAGATAAGCGGGAATTCCGTTTTGCTGGTTGTTGAACCATTTGATCAAGTCGCCGTATAACAGCGGTGTTACCCGTATGGGGTGATTCTGATAATTGATTTGGGTGTAGGTTTGGTCAATTTCAAATTGAGAGACCAGATCGGACATTTCGCCCAGTTTTCGGTTGCCCAGACGAATGGCGGTGTCGTGATCCACCACCGGAATCTGATCCATCGTCAGTTCTGCGACGTCGTCCGCAAAATTGCCGTCTTCCAGTGTCAGCAGCTGATTGTAGCTGGATGCGTGGAAGAACTGATTTCCCGCTAACGTGACCACAGCTCCGGCAATGACGATGATCCCAATGGAACCAA
>CALXIC010000085.1 GCA_944388265.1 uncultured Clostridia bacterium
CAGCACCGAAATTTTGATTTCGCTGGTGGAAATCATGCGGATATTGATGCCGGCTTCATAAAGCGCTTCGAACATCTTCGCAGCAACGCCCGGATTGGACTGCATGCCAGCGCCAACGATGGAGACTTTGCAGACGTTTTCCTGAACATTGATATTTTTGGTATGAAGAAGTTCTTCGTTTTCTTTCAGGCAGCGGATGGCATCTTCCAACTGATCGTGAGAAACCGTAAAGCTGATATCTTTGGTGTCATCACGTCCGATGGACTGCAAAATGATATCCACGTTGATTTTGTTCTGTGCCAGAATATTGAACAGACGGAAAGCAATGCCCGGTTCATCCGGAACACCCAAAACAGCAATGCGGGCTACGTTATTGTCGCAAGCGACCCCTTTGATCAACATTTTTTCCATTTTTGCTACCTCCTTGACTTTGGTACCTGGTTTTTTCTCCAAGCTGGAAAGGACTTCCAGATTCACGTTGTATTTTTTCGCCATTTCTACCGAACGGTTATGCAGCACCTGTGCACCAAGTGTTGCCAGTTCCAACATTTCATCAAACGAAATTTCATCCAGTTTGACTGCATTTTTTACCACACGCGGGTCGGCCGTATAAACGCCGTCCACGTCGGTGTAAATCTGGCAGAGGTCTGCATGCAAAGCAGCAGCAAGTGCAACCGCACTGGTATCCGAACCGCCGCGTCCGAGCGTGGTGATGTCGTCGTAACGGTTGAGTCCCTGGAAGCCGGCGACTACCACGATGTTGTGTTTATCCAGTTCGCGGGACAAACGGTCAGACTCAATGCGGCGAATACGCGCATTGCCGTAATTGGTGTTTGTGACAAAACCAGCCTGCCATCCGGTCAGCGAAACGACCGGATATCCCAGCTTTTCGATTGCCATCGAAAGCAGAGAAATCGAAATCTGTTCGCCGGTAGCAAGCAGCATATCCATTTCCCGTTTGGATGCTTTCGGATTAATCTCCGCCGCTTTTTCGATCAAATCATCGGTGGTATCCCCCTGTGCGGAAACAACGACTACCACATCGTTTCCTTTTTCATAGGTTTCCGTCACGATGCGTGCAACATTAAAAATTCGTTCGGCATTCTTAACGGAAGTACCGCCGAATTTTTGTACTACCAAACCCATATGTTTTCCCTCCATGAATTTCATTACTCTAAAAACAGGGCTGCATTACAGCTTGACGCAAGCTCCCTGATTGTCGATAGAAAGTTTATAGATCTTCCACTGTTCCAATCCGTGTTTATCCAAATACCGGCGCATTCGAGGTTCAAACGTCTTGTTCTCCATCCCCACAATCGACATGATGGTGGGTCCTGCACCACTGATATAGGTGCCGTATGAACCATAGCGATAGCATTTTTCAAACACTTCATCCGCATGCGCAATCAGCTTCATGCGAAACGGCTGGTGTAAGCGGTCGTTCACCGCTTCACGGATATTTTCATATTTTCCCTGCAGCAAAGAAGCCGAAAACAACGCTGCGCGCGAAAGATTGTAGCGCGCATCCTGATGCGACACCGTTTCCGGAAGCGCCTTTCTGGCAAGTGCGGTACTCAGTTCAAAATCCGGAACAATCGCGTAAAAATTCAAATGACGGTACACTTCCTGTTTTACCCAAAGCACCCGATCATCGCTCGCAACCGCGGTGACGATTCCGCCCAAGAGTGCCGGCGTGGTGTTATCCGGATGCCCTTCGATTTTGGCAGCAATGTCTACCAATTCGTCCGTATTAAAGGGAGACCCAAGAAGAATATTGGCGCCATACAATCCGCCAATGATACAAGCCGAAGAACTGCCCAAGCCGGGCGTCATTGGAATGTTGTTTTCCTGCACGATGCGAAGCCCCGAAAGCGGTTTGCCGCACATCTGATACAGATGTTCCGCTGCCGTATAAATCAAATTGTCCTTACCGGTAGGAACGACGGAGCCATCCGTCGTGGAAATCTCCACCTGATCGGACTCTTCCATCGAAACATAGTTGTAAAGGTTGACGGCAAGTCCAAGAGAGTCGAAACCGGCGCCTAAATTGGCGCTGGTAGCAGGAACCTGAATCTTAATCATCTTTCCATTCCTCTTTTCAATAATCTAACAGACGGATTTGTCCGAGTACCGAAAGATGACGTTCTCTAAGTTCTTCCAGCCGGTTTTGAAAATCACGTTCACGCATCGGATCGACGAGCACTGCGGTTTCATCCGGCAGCGCGTCTTCGCGGTGGAGCACCGAAACCGATCCAAAGATTTCACTCAGTTCTTTCTCCGCATGTTCCCCCTGCACCCGCAAATAATAAGCGCTGGTGGTTTCCAAATGATTTTCCACATGATCCACGCCATCGTCTTCCCAATAAAGCGAAGGACAGTTTTGCGGATACAAAGCGGCGTCCATCATATCTGCAACGACCGCACTGGCGGTGGGCATCTTTCCAGCACCTTTCCCGTAAAACAGCACATCTCCTGTGGCGTCCCCGCGCACCAGAATGCCGTTAAACACATCCTGAATATTGGCAAGCTGGCTTTGCTGATTCACCATCGCCGGGCTCACCATGCAAAGGAGTTTCCCGTTTTCCAAACGTTTCACGCGGCCGATGAGTTTCAATACACGACCGCAGCTTTTCGCATACTGGGCATCCGCTTCGGTAATTTTTGTAATGCCCTCGGTGAAAACGGATTCGGGATACACATGCTTGCCGTATGCCAAAGCGGCAAGAATACAGATCTTTCGGCAGGCATCATGCCCTTCCACATCCGCCGTCGGGTCCTTTTCCGCGTAGCCCAATTTTTGCGCATTGGCAAGAGCTTCTTCAAACGATACCCCTTCACCCAGCATTTTCGTCAAAATATAGTTGGTCGTACCGTTTAAAATGCCGGCAATTTCTTCCACGTGATTTGCCGCCAAACACCGGTAAATCGGATGAATCAGCGGAACGCCGCCGCCCACACTGGCTTCAAAATAATAATTGACGCCGTGTTCTCTCGCCAAAGCCAACAGTTCAGCGCCTTTATAAGCAACCAATTCTTTATTGGACGTCACAACGCTGATCCCAGCCGCGAGCAGCTGTTTGGAAAATTCATAGGCGGGATGAACGCCCCCCATGACTTCTGCGCAAACCCGAATGTCCGGATCCTTTAAAATATCTTCAAAATTCTTGGTAAACCGATCCGCATACGGTACGTCAAAATCACGAAGATCCAAAATACGCTTCAAATAAAGCGGCTGTCCAACGCTAAAAGCAATCTTCTTTTCATTCTTCATCAAAAGTTCCGCAACACCGGAACCAACGACACCATGCCCTAAAATCGCAACACCTATCATATTCTTCCCTCTCTTCATTATACGCGCTTGCATTCGATGACGCCATTCATTTTTTTCAAGCATTCCAGCAATAATTTCCCATCGGTTTGCTGTGCGTCAATTCGAATGGTGACCGTAACATCGGCAACTCCGTCAATCGGAATGTTCTGATTGACCGTCAAGATATTGGCATGAAACTGATACAGCGCGGAAAGCACCGACGAAAGAATACCCGGTTCATCGCTCAAGCGCAGATATAACGTCACGGTTTTGGATGCACTTTGGTCTTCATATGAAAAAATACCATCTTTGTATTTATAAAAAGCACTGCGCGAAATTCCAACCGCTTTGCAGGCGTCCGATGAGCTTTTAACGACCCCTTTAGACAGCAGGCGTTTTGCCTTTAACACCTTCAAAAAAACGGAAGGGACAATGGACGAATCCACCAATAACAACTGCGTTTCCAAAAACAGTCCTCCCTCTAAATACATTTGTTTATCGTGTAGTTACAACTATACCATATCAAGAAAGAAGAAACAAGTAAAAAAAGTGCAAATTTTTAAAGAAATATCGTAATTTTACAGAAAAACGACCAATTATCTGGAAAATTCAACTCATTTCTTTCGAATGCTCACGTGTTTCACACTATCCAACAAATGTTTCCCACAATCCAAAATAATTTGATACGATTCCACGACAAACAAATCAATTCTTCGGAAAGCCCGACAAAAAATCCGGCAAATCTGCCGGATTTTTTTAAGATTCCCGATCCACCACGTGGAACTTTTTCAGATTGCCGATCTTTTGGCTGCGTTTGTCCAGTACACTCATCACCGCATCCAACGGAACATCCCGTTCAACCATCAACACGGTCATATGATACAACAGATCGCAAATTTCCCCTACCAGTTCTTCCTGGGATTCATTCTTGGAAGCGATGATCATTTCCGAACATTCTTCCCCGCATTTTTTCAAAATTTTATCCAAACCCTTTTCAAACAGGTAACAGGTGTACGAACCTTCCTGTTTGGTTTCTTTGCGGCTTTTTACCACATCATATAATACTTGCAGCGTATCATTCATCGGTACATTTCTCCTTTCCTTGCGGATACAACGGTTTAAAAAAGCAGGAATAACTCCCGGTATGACAAGCAACTCCGGTTTGCAGCACACGAACCAGCAAGGTATCATCGTCACAATCCGCAGTGATGCTCACTACTTTTTGCAGATGTCCGCTGGTTGCACCCTTGTTCCACAGTTCCTGCCGGGATCGGCTCCAAAACCAGGTGTAGCCGGTTTCCAACGTCTTTTTCAAACTCTCTTCATTCATATAGGCCAGCATCAGCACCGTATCGTTGGTATCTTCCACCACGATAGCGGGAATGAGCGGCGATTTTACAAAAAAACGAGATAAATCTTCCATATTGCTCCTTTATCGGCTCAGCCTCACCGGAATACCGGAGGCTGCCAAATGCGACTTCACTTGCTGCACCGTCAATTCCTTATAGTGAAACAGGGATGCGGCAAGCGCTGCGTCGGCACCGGTTTCTTCGAACACACTGGAAAAGTGTTCGAGTGACCCACAGCCACCGCTGGCAATGACCGGAACCTGCACCGCCGGACAAATGGCATTCAAAAGTTCATGATCGAACCCTTCTTTTTTTCCGTCCGTATCCATGGACGTCAATAGAATTTCTCCGGCGCCCAAAGCCACCGCCTGTTTTGCCCACTCTACGGCATCCAGCCCGGTATCAATGCGCCCGCCGTTGACCACGACATGAAACGAGTCTCCCACCCGCTTCGCGTCAATCGCACAGACGACGCACTGGTTTCCAAACAAATCTGCCGCCTTCGCAATCAAGGACGGATCGCGAACAGCCGCCGAATTGACCGATACCTTATCCGCT
>CALXIC010000086.1 GCA_944388265.1 uncultured Clostridia bacterium
TGAAAACCTCGAAGCGATTGAATTTCTGCAAAAGCTCAACACCGCCGTGCTCAGTGCGTATCCGCACAACATGATGATCGCCGAAGAATCCACCGCGTTCCCGATGGTAACCAAACCCCCGTATGACGGCGGCTTGGGCTTCACCTTCAAATGGAATATGGGCTGGATGAACGACATGCTCGACTACATGTCGGCTGATCCGGTTTACCGCAGTGGGATGCATCGAAACATCACCTTCTCGCTGACCTATGCGTTTTCGGAAAACTTCGTGCTCCCGCTGTCGCACGACGAAGTGGTGCACGGAAAACGCTCGCTCATCGGACGGATGCCCGGGGACTATCCCCAGAAATTTGACAACCTGCGCGCCTTCTATGGCTACATGATGGGGCATCCCGGCAAAAAATTGCAGTTCATGGGCAATGAATTTGCCCAGTTTATCGAATGGAATTACGCGAATGAACTGGACTGGATGCTTTTGGATTATCCGAAACATCAGGCCATGCAGCAGTATGTGAAGGATTTGAACCATTTCTATCTCGATCATGCCTGCCTGTGGCAAAACGATTCCGACTGGGAAGGCTTCAACTGGCTGTGCCACGACGACAATGCACAGAGCGTCGTGTCGTTCCGCCGGGTGGATCGCAAGGGCAAGGAAGTCATCTGTATCTGCAACTTCTGCCCGGTGACCCGCGAGAAGTACCGCATCGGTGTGCCGACCCGCGGAACCTATACCCCGGCGCTCAATTCGGACGATCCGAAATACGGCGGCAGCGGTGTGAAGCTGCGTGCCGTGAAAGCGGAAGAAATTCCGGCGCACGGACATCCCTATTCGATTGAACTGACGGTGCCGCAGATGTCGGCGGTGTTTTACACCGTGGTGAAGGCGCCGGCTCGCCGCAAGAGTGCGGCCAAATCCTCGGCGGATGAAAAAGCATCAGCCAAAACCAAAACAACGAAAAGTTCTGTGAAAACCAAGAGCACTTCCGCAGCGAAGAAAACGGCGGAAAATCCCCGGGCCAAATCGGGCTCGAAATCGGAATAACTTTTGCTAACACTGTGGCGGAAGGACCAGATTCTTCCGAATAATAAAGGAGGCCAAACAATGTTAGAGAGAAGAAAAGAGTGTATCGCGATGCTGCTTGCCGGCGGTCAGGGCAGCCGTTTGAAGGTACTGACCTCGGATGTAGCAAAACCGGCAGTATCCTTTGGCGGCAAATACCGCATCATTGACTTCCCGCTTTCCAACTGCGTCAACTCGGGTATCGACACGGTCGGTATTCTGACCCAGTACAAACCGCTTGAACTCAACAGCTACGTCGGCAACGGCCAGCCGTGGGGCTTGAACCGCAACTTCGGCGGTGTCAGCATCCTGCCGCCGTATGCGCAGGCGGATAAATCCGAATGGTACAAGGGAACTGCCAACGCGATTTATCAGAACATCCATTTTATTGATATGTACAATCCGGAATATGTGCTCATCCTGTCCGGCGACCATATTTATAAGATGGATTACTCCAAGATGCTTGCCTTCCACAAAGAACGCAACGCAGACTGCACCATCGCCGTTTACGACGTGCCGTGGGAAGAAACCTCCCGCTTCGGTATCGTCAACGCCAACCCGGACGGCATGATCTATGAATTTGAAGAAAAACCCAAAAACGCGAAGAGCAACCATGCGTCGATGGGCATTTACATCTTTAACTGGAAGGTGCTTCGCAAATATCTGACGGAAGACGAAGCCGATCCGAATTCCTCGAACGATTTCGGCAAAAACATCCTGCCGAACATGCTGCACGATGAACAGCGCCTGTTCGCTTATGTCTTCGACGGTTACTGGAAAGACGTCGGAACCCTCGACAGCTTGTGGGAAGCGAACATGGACATCATCAATCCGAAAGTTCCGCTCGAACTGAAAGATCCGGATTTCCGTATTTACGCCAGAAACTACGCCAAAGCACCGTCCTACATTGACCCGAAAGCATCGGTCAAAAACTCGATGGTATCGGAAGGCTGCGTCATCCGCGGCACGGTAGAAAACTCGATCATTTCCGCAGGCTGCGTGGTAGAAGAAGGCGCTGTAGTCAAAAACACCGTCATCATGCCGGAATCCCGCGTGGAAAAGGATGCAAAAATCATCTACGCCATCATTGGCGAAAATACGGTTGTGCATGAAAACGCGGAAGTCGGCAAAGAACCGGCAGAATGCCCGGCCGTTTGGGGTCTTTCGGTTGTCGGCAGCCACCGCGTGATTGAAGAAGGTCAGGTCATCGGTCCGAAGGAAGTCGTCTGATTTCTTTGCCGGTGCTTCTGCTGAAATTTTGTGCAAGGCAGAAGGAAACCGCACGCATACTAACGCCGCGGCACAGCGGCAGATGGGATGAATAAAGCTATGAAAATGATTGGCATTATCTTTTCTGACATTTACAATTCCGAGATGGGTGAACTGACCAAACAGCGTACGCTGGCTTCCGTACCGTTTGGCGGCAGATACCGTCTGGTGGACTTTGTATTGTCGAATATGGCAAACTCTGGATTTGAATCCATCGGGATCATTACCCGGTACAATTATCAGTCGTTGATGGATAACCTCGGCTCCTGCGAAGAATGGGACCTCAACCGTAAAAACGGCCGTGTGTTCATTCTCCCGCCGTTCGGCACCGGTCAGACCAGCGTGTCGCACGGGAATCTCCAGGCACTGGCAGGTGCGCAGATGTTTTTGGAGCGCGCGAAGGGTGAATATGTGCTCATCTCCAACGCCAACATCGTCTGCAACATCGACTATCAGCGCGCGCTGGACGATCACATCAAATCCGGTGCGGAACTGACCATCATCTGCGACCGTGAAAATCCGATTTATGAGGATGAACGCCGCTCGCTCGTCATTGAAGAAAAAGACGGCGAAATCAAGGACGTCACGATCCAGGATACTTACGACGACACCAAACTCTGCGGTATGGGCATGTACATTATGAAAAAATCCTACCTGCAGAAACTGATCAAATACGCACAGGTACATGGACTCTATCACTTTGAACGGGATTTCGTGCTGCACGGATTCCGTACCGGTGAACTTTCCATCAACCTGTATGAATTCAAAAAATCCACGCTTCGTTCGAGCGATCTGCTCTCCTACTATAACAACAACCTTCGCCTGCTGGAAGAATCGGTGCGTCAGGATATCTTCATCCCGAACCGTCCGATTTACACCAAAGTCCGCGACGAAGTGCCGACCTATTATGCACAAAACGCCGTTTCTTCCAATTCGCTGATCGCAGACGGCTGCACCATCAATGGCACGGTGGAAGATTCGGTCTTGTTCCGTGATATTCAGGTCGAAGAAGGCGCAGAAGTTCACAAATCGGTGGTGATGCAGGGTGCATCCATCGGCAAAGGCAGCAAGATTGAATACTGCATCATCGATAAGGACGTCACCATTACCGAAGGCCGTACGCTGATCGGCGCGCCGACGGCACCGATCGTCATTCAGAAGGGGCAAAAGATCTAAAGACTATCTGCAGAAGCCGCTTTGCGGCTTTGGCAGAGCTTCTCATATAGAAAGAGAGAGGAACAGGTAAGCTTATGAAATTGTTATTTGCAGCCAGCGAAGGTGCTCCGTACATCAAAACCGGCGGGTTGGGTGACGTCATCTATGCGCTGCCGAATGAATTGGCAAATGATCCGGAAAACGAAATCGCTATTTTTCTGCCCTACTATCGTTCGGTGAAAAAAAATCCGGATTTGGACATTGAATATCTGATGGATTTTTCCGTTCCGCTTTCTTGGCGCGTGCAGTACTGTGGGCTGTTTACCGCAAAGGGTCAAAAGCCGAACATTACCTACTATTTCATTGACAACGACTATTATTTTGACCGTCCGAACTGTTACGGCGATTTTGACGACGGCGAACGCTTTGCGTTCTTCTCCAAAGCGGTCATTGAATCGCTGCTGCATTTGGACTTTATGCCGGAAGTGATCCACTGTCACGACTGGCAGACGGCGCTGATTCCGCTGTGGCTGAAAGCCTGCTACAGCCATTTGGAACGTTTCCGCAACATCAAAACGGTCTTTACGATTCACAACATCGAATATCAGGGACAGTTTGCGGACAGCTTCTTTGACGAATGCATCGGGGTCAACCCCTACTGGTTCAATTATCTCAGCTACGACGGCTGCTTGAACTTCATGAAGAGCGCCATCGTGCTGGCAGATAAGGTAACTACCGTTTCCCGCACCTATGCGTATGAAATCCGTCATGCTTATTTTGCACACGGGCTGCAGAATATCATCAGCCAGTACGGCTATAAAGTAACGGGCGTGGTCAACGGCATTGATACCGAACTGTACAATGCGGAAACCGATCCGAAGATTTTCGAAAACTTCAAACCGGGTGATCTGGAAGGCAAGACCAAAAACAAGATTGCGCTTCAGGAAAAATTGGGGCTGCCGGTTGCACCGGACATCCCGATGGTCGCGATGATCAGCCGTTTGGCAAGCCACAAGGGCTTGGATTTGGTGGAATACGTGGCAAACGATCTGATGCAGATGCCGATTCAGTTTGTCGTCATCGGCACCGGGGAAGACCGCTACCAGAATCTGTTTTGGCGTCTTGCGTGGGAACATCCGGAAAAGATGTCGGCGAACATCATGTTTGATCCGGTATTGGCAAACCAGCTTTATGCGGCGGCGGATCTGTTCTTGATGCCGTCTCAGGCGGAGCCCTGCGGGCTGTCGCAGCTGATTGCGATGCGGTACGGCACCATTCCGATCGTACGCGAAACCGGCGGTTTGTTTGACACCGTTCCGGCGCTCAATGTGGAGACGCTGGAAGGCCGCGGCTTTACCTTCAAGAGCTACAACGCACATGATATGCTGGATGCCGTGCAGCGCGGGGTTTCGTTCTATGAAAATACGGCGAAACGCCGTCAGGTGATGGCTAATCTGATGAATTACGATTGCAGCTGGAAAGCACCGGTTCAGGAATATCTGGCGATTTATCGTTCTCTGTAATAAAAGTTTGCCGGGCGCTCTTTTAAGAGCGCCCGGTATTTTTCAATCTTTTTGCGGCTTCTTGACAACGCTTCATCCCTGTGCTATAGTGAATGCAATCGTAAAAGGGGTGAAAAGATGTATTGCATGCAGTTTTAATGTTTCTCAACTCAATAGTTCCCGGTATGACCGGGTTTCTTTTGGTTGCCGTGAAACAGAAACTGTGTGTTGAATACCTGTCGGGTGATGATTCGACGGGGTTTTGCGGCGCAGCCTGTTTCCGGTAATCGGAGACAGGTTTTTTTGTTGTCCATAGGGACAGAAAGGATGAATATGCTGCAAATCAAAAAGTTGTCGCTGACGCATCGAAAAGATTTGCGTCCGCTGATATCCGAATTGACATTTTCCCTGCAGCCGGGAGAACGGATCGCTGTCATAGGGGAAGAGGGAAATGGAAAATCTACTCTGTTAAAAGCGCTGTACGATCGCCGTCTGGTAGAGCCGTATGCAGAATGTTCCGGAGAAGTCTTGTGGGGTAGCAGCGTTGCCGGATATTTGGCACAGGAATTTCCGCCAGCTGAACTTTGTGAGACGGTGTACGACTGGATTTCTGAAAAACCCGGTTTTTGGGATGCCAGTCCTAAGGAATTGGCTCAAATTGGCCGTCAGATGCATTTATCGCCGGAATTCTTTTACAGCGATCAGAAAATCGCGACGTTATCCGGCGGAGAAAAAGTGAAACTGCAGGTGGCCGCACTCTTGCTTTTGCAGCCCGATGTGCTCTTGTTGGACGAACCGTCCAACGATTTGGATTTGGACACGCTGATTTGGTTGGAAGAATGGATGAAATCTGCGCCGCAGGCCATGATTTATATTTCACACGATGAAACCCTGTTGGAGCGCACGGCTACAGGGATCTTGCATTTGGAGTTGCTGCGGCGCAAAACCATGCCCCGATGGACGCTTTTCCATGTGGATTATCGGACTTATTTGGAACAGCGCAGCCGCGCATTTGCTCATCAGGAACAACAGGCAAGGAAGGAAGAAGCCGATTATCAAAAACAGATGGTGCGCTTTCGTCAAATTGAATCCCGCGTGGAACATCAGCAGTCGACGGTGAGCCGGCAGGACCCGCATACAGGAAGGCTGTTAAAAAAGAAGATGCATGCGGTCAAATCGATGGGAAAACGGCTGGAACAAACACAGCGCACACAACTTCCCGAATCGGAAGAAGCGATTTTGGTTCGCTTCGATCCCACGATTACCGTGCCGCAGGGCAAACGGGTATTGGATTGGTCGCTTTCCAGTTTGGAAGCAGACGGAAGATGTTTGGCAAAAGATTTGTCGTTGACGGTTGTTGGCCCACAACATATTGGCATCATTGGAGCCAATGGATGCGGAAAAACGACGCTGCTTCGGCTTCTGGCAAAGGAATTGCTTTCGCGCACGGATCTGCACGCTTTCTGGATGCCCCAACGCTATGAGGAAGCGATTGATCCGTCGATGACACCCGTTGAATTTTTGTGCAAAACCGGAGAGCGTGAAGAAGAAAGCAGGGTGCGCACCTATTTGGGCAGTATGAAATATACACCGCAGGAAATGGATCATCCATTTTCGTCGCTTTCAGGCGGGCAAAAAGCGAAATTGTTTTTTGTAAAGATAAACCTTGAACGAGCGAATGTGCTTCTCTTGGATGAACCCACCCGCAATTTTTCTCCGCTTTCCAATCCGGTACTGCGCCAGGAGTTGAAAAATTTTGGCGGATGCATTCTTTCTGTTTCCCATGACCGGAAATATTTACAGGAGGTATGCACCAAATGGTATCGATTTACGAAAAATGGGTTGATACCTGTGGACTGGAATGAGATTGAAACAAATTGATCGCTTTCAAAAAGAATGACCGCCCAAATGGACGGTCATTCTTGATTGAGTTCACTTCGCAAAAATAACAGGAGCTTTTTTTCCCGTCGGGAAACCTGAACCTGCGTCATGTCCAGTTGTTTGGCGGTTTCTACCTGTGTTTTGCTTTTAAAATAGCGCAAGAGGAGCAGTTCGCGGTCGCGCGGTTCGAGCTTTCGCAGCGCCTTTTGCAGGGCTAAATGGTTCTCGATCTGCTCGTTTTCCGGCTCGACCGGAACGTCGATTTCGTTTCCGTGTTCCTCGTCTTCGGAGATCGTCAGAGAAAGCGGCGGCGCACTGACGCAAAGCGACTCGATGGCCAATTCGCGCGGCACTTCAAGCAGTGCGGCAAGCTCGTCCACCGTGGGTTCACAGCCGTGGTCGAGCAAAAACCGTTCCCGGCAGCGGGTCGCGCGCAGCGATAATTCCTTGAGGCTTCGGCTCACCTTGATGCTCCCGCCGTCGCGGAACAGGCGGCGCATTTCGCCCAGAATCAGCGGAACGGCATAGGTGGAAAATTTCACACCCCGGGTTTCATCAAAGCCGTCCACCGCCTTGACTAAGCCGACGCATCCGGCGGAGAATAAATCGTCGTATTCAATGCCCCGGCCTAAAAACCGCTTGGCGCAGTGATGCACGAGCCCCAGGTTTTGCTCCACGAAGGAGGAGCGGTCAGCGAGTTTGGGTGTCATGGCGGCGGCGCGAACGGATGATGCGCTTCATGGTGACGGTGGTACCCCTTCCCGGACGGGAAGCAACCTGAACGCTGTCCATAAAGCTTTGCATCACGGCAAAGCCCAAGCCCGCGCGTTCTTCTTCGGGGGCGGTGGTGTAGAGCGGTTCCATCGCCTGTTCAATGTTGTCGATGCCGCAGCCGTTGTCCTTGATGCGGATGTACGCGGTGGAAGGTTCCAGAATGCGCAAAAGAACTCTCACCTTGCCGTCGTATTCGCGATAGCCGTGCACAATGGCATTGGTGACCGCTTCGCTGACGGCGGTTTTTAAATCGGTAATCTCCTCGACGGTAGGGTCCAGCTGGGAGAAAAACGAGCTGACGGCGACCCGCGCAAAGCCTTCGTTTGCCGAGCGGCTGTCAAAAATGAGCTGTGCTTCGTTGATGATTTTCATGGGTGTTCCTCCTTTCTTAACGAATGATGGCAAGCTTGTCCAGTCCGGCTAAGATCATGACCCGGCGAATGTGGCTGGACAAATTGATGACCTGCAGGGTGCCGCCCATGCTTTGAATCAATTTGTAGCGCCCCATCACCAGCCCGATGCCGCTGCTGTCCATAAAGGTGACTTCCCGAAAATCCAGACAGAGCACCTGAGGACAAAGTCTTGTGACCTCTTCATCAATTTGAATCCGCAGATCGCGCGCAATGTGGTGATCGATATCGCCGGAAAGCGTGACCAGCAAGGTTTCTTCCTGTTCTTCAAATGCAATCATTTCACTCATCCTTTCTAAAAAAGAGCAGAATAAAAGACCCTGTATCAGTATACAGGGTCTTTTCTAAAAAATCGGTCGAAACCGGTGGTTATTGCTTGATTTTTTCCAGAAAGAGGGTGCGCAGCTCGCCCACCAGATAAAGGGATCCGCAGCCTAAAAGCATGTCTTTGGGCTGCAATTTTTCAAAGACGGCGTCCACCGCTTCCTGACAGGAGGAAAAGACCAAAACGTCTTTGCAAAACCGGCGCGCCGCTTTGGCCAGTTCTTCCGGCGGCAGTGCACGGGGGTTTTGAACCGGCACGCAGTAGAGGTGGTCGGCTTGGGCGCCGATGTGCGCAAGCGAATCGACGTAGTCTTTGTCGGCCAGCATGCCCATGAGCACGTATTTTTCTTTGTCGATGCCCGATAAAGTGGCGGCAAGGGCGGCGGTGCCTTCTTCGTTGTGGGCGCCGTCGTCGACGATCAGCGGTTCCTGGGACAGGATTTCAAACCGTCCGGGAAAGGCGGTTTTTTCAAATCCGCGCTGGATCGCGTCGTTTGGGATCACCGCCCCTTGGTCACGCAGGACACAAAGCATCGACAAAGCGGTCAGCGCATTTGCAATCTGGTGTTTGCCGACCAGGCGAAGGGTGTAGGGTACACCCTGTACTGTAAAGCGGCTGCCGTGATCGGTACAGGTGTTAATCTGCACGTCGTCCATCGACGGCTGAATCAGCGGCGCGTGGAGGGCGTTTGCCGTCTCCTGCAAGACTGCGAGTGCTTTCGGGTTCATCAGCGGATAGCAGCAGCAGGGAACCCCCTCTTTGATGATGCCTGCTTTTTCTCCTGCAATCTGCTCAATGGTATCGCCCAGGATATTGGTGTGGTCCAGTGAAATGGAGACGATGCCGCAGACGGCGGGTGCTTGGATGACGTTGGTGGCGTCAAAGCGTCCGCCCAAGCCCACTTCCAGTACGGTATAGTCGCACGCTTCTTCCGAAAACCACAAAAAGGCAATGGCGGTAATCGCTTCAAATTCGGTGATGTGGGTGCCGCTTTGCTCGAGTGCTTGAATTTCCGTTTGCACCACGGTCGTCAGGCGGGCAAAGGTTTCTTTGGGAATCATTTCACCGTTGATTTGAAAGCGTTCGCGGAAATCCACGACAAAGGGGGAGGTGTAAAGCCCGGTTTTATAGCCCGCTTCGGTCAGTGCATTGGCACAGAGATTGGAGACCGATCCTTTGCCGTTGGTGCCGGCAACATGCAAAACGGTCAGGTGATTTTGCGGATTGCCCAATCGGCAAAGCAGCATGCGCAGCCGGTCTAAGGTCAAATCCCAGCCGAATTTTTCAAAGGAATGAATGTAGCGTTCTGCTTCTGCGTAAGTCATGCAATACTCCTTTTTTGGAAAACAAAGGAAACGGGCGGCAGATTGGCTGCCGCCCGCATCAATTACTTCTGGTATGCGGCAAGGGACGCCAGCACGTTTTGAAGTTTTTCTTTCGCTTTTGCCAGTTTGGCGCGTTCACCGTCGACCACTTTGGCCGGTGCACGGGACACAAACTGTTCGTTTGCCAGCTTCTTTTCGAAGATGGCAACTTCTTTTTCACACGCTTCTTTTTCTTTGGTCAGACGTGCGAGTTCTTTTTCACGGTCGATGAGTTCGCCCATCGGGATATACATCCGCGCAGCGTCGGTGACAACCGTCAGCACATCGTCCAGCTCAAAGCTGTCGCCGATGGTGACCTTCGATGCGGACGCCAAGCGTTCAAAGAAGATGCTGCCCTGTGCAAAGAGATCCTGTTTTGCCGTTTGGATATACAGTTCCGCTTTTTTCGACGGGGGCACGTTCTTTTCCACGCGCGCCGTACGGATGGCGGTGATGGCGGTCATGATCTGTTCGAAATCTTCCGCTTCTTTGCCGAAATCCAGCGCTTCTTCCCACTGCGGCCACGGGGATACCATGATCGACGCGGATGCACCCGGCAGTGCCTGCCAGATTTCTTCGGTGATGAACGGCATAAACGGATGCAGCAGTTTCAAGGAGTTGGCGATCACATAGAGCAGGATCTTCTGTGCCGATTCTGCGCTCTGTCCACCGGCGGCGATGCGCGATTTGGTGAGTTCGATGTACCAGTCGCACAGGTCGTCCCAGATGAAGTTATAGATTTTGGTTCCTGCCACGTTGATGTCAAAGTGATCGATGTGCGCCGTCACTTCGCGGATCAGGCGGTTGAGTTTGTTGAGAATCCAGCGGTCTTCGAGCGCGAATTCTTCGGGCAGTTCGATGGTCTGGATGGTGTCCGGCAGATTCATCAGCACGAAGCGGGCAGCATTCCACAGCTTGTTGGCAAAGTTACGAGCGGCTTTGACCTTTTCGGGAATGTAGCGCATATCGTTGCCGGCGGAGTTGCCGGTTGCCAGCATGAAGCGCAGCGCGTCTGCACCGAATTCGTCGATGACTTCCAGCGGGTCGACGCCGTTGCCGAGCGATTTGGACATCTTGCGGCCCTGTTCGTCGCGCACCAGCCCGTGGATCAAAACGGTGTCAAACGGCGCTTTGCCGGTCTGTTCGATGCCGGAGAACATCATACGCATGACCCAGAAGGGGATGATGTCGTAACCGGTGACGAGGGTGTTGGTCGGGTAGAAGTAATCGAGTTCCGG
>CALXIC010000087.1 GCA_944388265.1 uncultured Clostridia bacterium
GAGCTTAAAGCCAAAAAGACGCCCCATCACGGCCCCATATCCCCTCAATGCCCCATATCCCCATCAGCCCCATATCCCCTCACAGCCCCGACATCACCCTCAAAATCTACGCCCACATGATGCCCCAGTCTCAGGACGATGTGGTGCGTCTGTTGGACAATGAAATGAGCCATCTTTGATACAATTTTGATACGCCAGCGAAAAATGCTGGCGTTTTCTTTTGCTTTGTATACCATATTTGCAAGATTTCGCCTTGAAAATGTCCAGATGTTGAGGACGAATCATTTTGGGGGTAGTTCTTGGATCCTCATCGTGATTTTGCTTCTGGTATGCTGCGGTGGCTGCAATATGTGCGGTGAAACCGAAAACCGCGGCGGCGGCTGCGGATGCTGCTAATCGGATCGTTTCCTGAAAAAGGGACGGCGCAAATGCGCCGTCCCTTTTCTTTTTTTCCGCCAAAACCACGACTTCTTTTTGAAAAACCAATTTTTCTCTTTTTCTCGCACGCAATTTGTGATACAATAACAATATGTAACTTTTTAGAAAAAAGATCGACCTATTCTGCCCGATGGAGGAATGATACTTGAAACTGATCCATACATCCGACTGGCACATCGGAAGGATTTTGAATGAATATTCCCTGCTGGACGACCAGGCGGCGTTTTTTTCGTGGTTTGCCGAAGAAATGGCCAAAGGAAAACCGGACGTCATCCTGGTTTCCGGCGACATCTACAACCGCAGCGTCCCGCCGACCGAAGCGGTGCGCCTGCTCAATCAAGTGCTGGCGACCCTCATTCTCGATTTGAAAATCCCGGTGGTGCTCACCGCGGGCAACCACGATTCCAAAGCCCGCCTCTCCTTTGGCAATGAACTGCTGGAACAAACCGGGCTTTACATCATCAGCCAGCCGGACCCCAAACGGCGGCTCACCCTGCGGGATGAATACGGGACGGTATCCATCCACCCGCTTCCCTATTTGGAACTGCACGAACTGCGTGCGCTGTTCCCAGACAAAGAACTCCCCACCCTGCAAAGCGGATACGACGCGCTGATGCGTTCCATCGCCGAGGAAATCCATCCGGGCGAACGGCACGTCTTGATGGCACACGGCTTTTTTACCACCTATGAACGGGCATCCGCCGATCCCTCGGTGGGCGGAGAGGAACTCATAAGACTTCCGCTGGCACGGCAGTTTACCTATACGGCGCTGGGACACATCCACCGTCCGTCGATGGCGGGGGAAGAAACGGTGCGTTACTGCGGCTCTCCATTAAAATACGCGCTGGACGACACGGGTGACCGCTGTTTTCTGGAAGTCACACTGGGAAAACCCGGAACGAAGCCGGTGGTGGAACCGGTCTGGATTACACCGCGGCATGAACTGCGCTCCATGACCGGCACCTTTGCGTCTTTCCTCCAGAGAGACACCACCAAAGAATTTCCAGCAGACGATTATTACTTTTTCCATCTCACGGACAAGCTGCCCGTCCCCGACGCCATGCTGCAGCTGAAAGCCGTTTACCCCAACCTGCTGGGCTTAACCTACGACCATACCGTTCAGGCACAAGGAAAAGCCACCGGATTGCACGATTTGAAAAACCGTTCGCTGGACGAGCTTTTGGCACAGTTTTACGAGGAAGAAACCGGCGAGCCGATGACCCGCCGGCAAACACTGCTGGCCAAGCGACTACTTGACCACACCAAAAACATTCTTTCGGGAGGTGCTGACGAATGACGCCAAAATTGCTGGAACTGCAAGCCTTTCTCCCCTTCCCGCAAAAGGTGCAGATTGATTTCGACGCCTTGACCAAGGAACGCATGTTTTTGGTCACCGGACCGACCGGATGCGGCAAAACCTCCATCTTCGACGCGATCTGTTACGCGCTGTTTGGCATTACCAGCGGTTCCAACCGTCAGGAGGACCGCCTCAAAAGCCAATTTGCTCCCGACGATCTGCTCTGCTACGTACAGCTGACCTTTTCGGACAAGGGAAAAACCTACACCGTCCGCCGCGAACCGCAGCAGATGAAACGCCGCCGCAGCGGTACGGTGACGCCGGAACCTGCGTCGGCAAGACTCCTTCTCCCCGACGGCAGCGAATGCACCGGCGTGCGGGAAGTGAATCAGCGCATTGCCGCCATTTTGGGCATGACCGCCGACCAGTTCACCCGCATCGTCATGCTTCCGCAGGGGGAATTTCAGCGCTTTTTGTCCGACTCGAGCAAGGACAAGCAGGAAATCCTCCGGCGCATCTTCGGCACCGAAGCGTGCAGCCGATTTTTGGAAGAACTCAAAGCGGCGGATCACCGCGCGGAAGAAGATCTCACCCGCGGGCAAACCGTCCTTTTGGACGCTCTGGGACAGCTGGAAGCGCCCGACGACAGCATCACCGCCAAAGAGCAGGCGCGAAAAGAACCGAACATTCCCGCCGTCATCGACGACATGGAGCGTTTCGGCATCATTTTGGAAGCGGACATCGCCGACCGCAAGGCGCGCATCGACCGCCTCAACCGCACCCTGCATTCCCTGACCCTGGAGGACGCCAAAGCGTTCAACAAACGCCTGCACGATTTTGAAGAAGCGCGCGAAACGCTCATCGATCACTTCAACCGCAAAGAGGAACAAAAGGTGCGCAAACAGCAAATCGGCCGATTGCTGTCCCTGCGCGAAATCCAGACGCTCGACCGCCAGCGCACGAAAGCCCGCGAAGAATGGGAAGAAGCGCTCCGCAAGCTGACCGATCTGGAACTGGACCGCCCGCGCATCGAAGAATTGTTGGAAATCACCAAACAGGCTTTCGATGCCTTGAACGAAAAGCAGCATCAGCTGCCGCAAACCCTCGAACAGATCGAACGCCTGAAAGCACAGCAAACACTGCGCCAAACCGCGGCAGAGCTGGAAGGTCAGGCGAAGCAGCTGGAGCACCGCAAACAGGAATTAAACACAGCCCGCTCCTATCATCAGGCGCAGACACAGCTGGAGCACGCCAAAGAACATCTGCATGCCGTCGGCGAAGCGCTGCTGCTGCAAAAAAAAGCGGAACACGCCCAAACGCTGCAAAACGAGGCGTTTACCCGCTGGGCGGAAGCCAACCAGCAGTACACCGACAATCAGGCGGCCTTTTTGGCGCAAAAGCTGGTGGAAGGCGAACCCTGTCCGGTGTGCGGTTCCCTGCATCATCCCGGCCCAGCTCGGATGAATAAAATTTACACCTCCAAGAAAAAAGTCGATCAGCTGCACGACCGCTATCTGGCCGCCAAGGACAACTACACCGCCGAA
>CALXIC010000088.1 GCA_944388265.1 uncultured Clostridia bacterium
GTGTCACGGTCTATCCGGCGGCCGGCTTGGTGGATTATTTTAAGGGGAAGCATTTGGTGCTCATCAACCGCGATGAAACCCCGCTCGATCATGCGGCGGATTTGGTGCTCCACGAACGGGTGGGCGAGGTGCTGGGCGCATTGCCGAACGGGTAAAAAGAGAGCGGACAGTCGTTTGACTGTCCGCTCTTTCTTATGCTACCGGATTTTTGGGCGGAAGCGAGGGCTTCGCCTGCTTGTCAGGTTCTTTGGTTTTGGTGATTTCAAACCAGAAGGTCGATCCCTTCCCCAGTACCGAATCCACGCCGTAAGCAAAGTGATGGGCAACCAAAATCGCCTTGACGATGGAAAGCCCCAGCCCGGTGCCCATTCCCTTGCGGTCTTTCTTTTTGTAGGGCTTGTAGTACCGTTCCCAAATGAGGGGCAGGTCTTCCGGATGGATGCCGGCGCCGGTGTCCGCAATTTCCACACGCACCGCCTGTCCGCGGTCGAGGGCGCGGATCATCACCTTTTTGTCGGCACCGGTATGGTTGGTGGCGTTGTTGATGATGTTGAAGAGCACCTGCTCCATTTTGATTTCATCTGCCACGACCCATACGTGTTCGGGCGCTTCGAGGGTAAAGGTAAAGCCTTCGTTGGCTTCCAGAAGGTCGTACCGCTTGAGCACGTCCCGAAGCTTGACCCCCAAGTCAAAGGGCGCCGGATGGATGGGCTGGCGCCCCGCCTGCAGGCGGGAAAGATCCAGAATGTCGTTGACCAACGTGTTTAGGCGGTTGGTTTCCGCGATGAGGACGGCTAACTGTTCGTTTCGTTTCTCGCGGTTGTCGCCGGTGAGATCGCGGATCATTTCGGCGTAGCCCTGAATCATGGTCAAAGGGGTACGGATGTCGTGCGAGACGTTTGCGATCAGCTCCCGCTGCAAGGTGTTGGAACGGTCGATTTCCCGCACCATTTGGTTGAAATCTTCCGCAAGCTGCCCGATCTCATCGGTTGCCTTCACGTTGACCTGTACCTGCAAATCACCTTTGGCAACCTCTTTGGCTGCATTGGAAATCTTTAAAATCGGCCGGGTCAGCGAATTGGAGAGCACCAGGGCGAGCACCGTGGCAAAGAGCAGCAGCCCGATGGTCAGCACCACCAGTTGAGAGCGGATGGTGGAGACCGCTTCGCGCACGGGTGCCAGCTCCGACGCCACCATCAGCACATAATTGCCGAGCTTGCTTTGGTTGTAGGAGGCCACCACGTTGTATTCGGTGCCGAAGCTGCTTTGCTGTCTGGTTTCCAAGAAGGTGCCCGGGTCCATGCTTTGAAGTTCGATCAAAATGCTTTGCCGTTCAAACAGCTCGTCCCGCATCAGGTTGCCCGAGCCGATGGGCTCAAAGCGGATGGTGCTGCGGTAATCTGGAAAATAAAATTCCAGACAGTAGTTGTTTTCGGCGCAGAGCTGTTTGAGTTCGTCCTGCGGCAGTTCGTCGGCATTGGCCACCATCGAGACGATGTTCCCAGCCGAGCCGATCATTTCATGCCGTTTTCCGGCGGTGTACAACTGTTCGAGCAGCACCACCTGACTAAACCAGATGATGACGATGACCAGCGTCGTCACCCCCAGAATCGACAGCCAGATTTTGGTTTTAATACTCTTCATATTTGTAGCCGACGCCCCAGATGGTTTTGATCAGATCGCGGTATTCCCCAAGGCTTGCGCGCAGCATTTTGATGTGGGTGTCCACCGTGCGGCTGTCGCCGTAAAAATCGTATCCCCAGATTTTGTTTAGGATGGTGTCTCTGGTGATGACGGTGTTTTTGTTTTGGATGAGGAAGTTTAACAGCTCAAATTCCTTGGGCGTCATATCCACTTTTTGGCCGTCGATGCGCACCACATAGGATTTTTGGTTCACTTCCAGCGTGCGGAAACGGTAGACGGAGTCGTCCTCCGGTTCGGTGCGGCTGGTGCGCTTGAGCACCGCTTTGACGCGCGACATCACTTCCCGCGGGGAAAAGGGTTTGACGACGTAATCGTCCGCGCCAAGGTCGAAGCCGAACACCTTGTCGTATTCCTCGCCTTTGGCGGTCAGCAAGATCACCGGCACATCGGAAAATTCCCGAATGCGGCGCAGTGCAGTGATGCCGTCGCATACCGGCATCATGATGTCCATCAAAATCAAATCGACCGGATCGTTTTTCATCATCGAGACGGCCGCTTCGCCGTCGGCGGCTTCGACACAGGCAAAGCCCTCAAATTCCAGGTATTGCCGCAAAATATCGCGGATGCCGTCTTCGTCATCCACTACCAGGATGCGCTGCATACCATTCCCTCCTTTACGGTTTCAGTATATTTTTGGAATGTGTGGATTTTGTGAGATCAAACTAAATTTTTGTAGATGTCCGATTTGGAAAATCCGCATTCTTTGGCCGCAAGCTTGGCGGCTTCGGTGGGCTTTTTGCCCTCTTCGAGATAAGCCTTCGCGCGGGATACCGCGTCTTCGAGGGTAAACGTTTCGGGCGCTTTCGGTTCTTCTCCCGCCAGCACCAGCACAAATTCTCCCTTGGGCGGGGTGGAGGCAAAATATTCGACCGCCTCTCCCAGCGTCATGCGCAGCACCTCTTCGTGGATTTTTGTCAGTTCCCGGCAAAGGGCGATTTTTCGGTCGTCACCGAAGGTGCGGCGAAAATCTTCCAGCGTGCGGCAGAGCTTGTGCGGCGCTTCGTAAAAAATCATGGTGCGCGTTTCGTGCTGTACCGCCTGGAGGTGTTCCTCACGGCTGTGCTTGTTCACGCTCAAAAATCCCTCGAAGGTGAAGCGGGAGGTGGAAAGTCCGCTGATGGCAAGCGCACTGATGGCGGCCGACGGACCGGGGATCACCTGCACGGGGACGGACGCCTCGGCGCAAAGCCGTACCAAATCTTCCCCCGGGTCGGAGATGCAGGGCATCCCCGCATCCGACACCACCGCACACCGTTCGCCTGCTAAAATGCGGGCGACGATCTGTTCGCCCCGTTCGCGCAGGTTGTGTTCGTAGTAGCTCACCAGCGGTTTTTTGATCTGAAAGTGATTCAACAGTTTCAGCGTCACCCGCGTATCTTCCGCCGCAATGAAGTCCACCGACTGCAAAATTTCCACGGCGCGGGGTGAAAAATCCTGTAAATTCCCGATCGGCGTACCGACCACATAAAGCATCGACATAAATTCCCTCTATTCTTCCCCATAATGGCTGACGCGCTGCAATTCTTTGGTGGGAACGCCGTCGGCGTCGTACAGCAAAAAGGCCGGTTCCACCTGTAAGAACGGTTTGGCGCCCTTTTTTCCTTCCACGAGAAAGAGCCATGGCGCCGTTTGGCTGTTTTTGGAAACCATCTGCAGCCGCTTCGGTTCGATGCCGGCACTCCGCATGGCGCACAGCACGTCGCACAGCCGTTCCGGCCGCTGGCAAAAGCAAAGCCGTCCGCCGAATTTCAACAGGCGCGCCGCCTTTTGGCAGATGTCCTCGATGGTGCACGCCGTTTCGTGGCGGGCAATGCGGTCGGCCGAGGTTTCGCTCAAAATGCCAGCACTCGGCGCTTTGTAGGGCGGATTGCACACGATCAGATCGAGCGATTCCGCCGGGATATCGGTCAAGGTTTTCAGATCCGCACAGATGGGCGTAATCGGGCAAGGCACGCTCAGGGAAAGCCCCGCTTTTAGCTGCTCGATGGCTTTCGGCTGGATGTCCACCGCGTAAATCTGTTTGGGCGCGGCGTTTTTGGCAAGCAGCATGGCGATGATGCCGCAGCCGGTGCCGAAGTCCGCCACAATGTCTTTGTGCCGTGCGCGGCAAAAATCGGCGAGCAAAAACGCATCGGTGCCGAAGGTGTGCGCGCTGGAAACACAGAGCACATAGCCCTGGCCCAGCGGTTCGGTTTTGAAAGACGGTGTCATAGGCGCCTCCTTTTCTGTGGCTTTATTGTAGCATACCGCGCCTTACAAAGTAAAGAAGCGGTTGTCAATTTTCCCCCTACATGTTAAAATGAACAGAGAATCACCAAAAGGGGCGATTAGATGAATTTTTATACCTATTCCATCCGTACGCAGGCGGAGGAATTTCGAAACATTACCCCGCAGGTGCGGGAAGCGGTCACCAAGTCGGGAGTCAAAGAGGGCATCTGCGTGATTTTTTGCCCGCACACGACGGCGGGCATCACCATCAACGAAAACGCCGATCCCGACGTGCAGCACGATTTGGCGCTGGGACTTGCGCACGCTTATCCGGAGCTTCCGGGCTTTCAGCATTTTGAAGGCAACTCCACCGCGCATTTGAAATCCACCACGGCGGGTGCATCGATGACGGTCATTGTGCATGACGGACATCTCGTGCTCGGCCGCTGGCAGCATGTGTACTTCTGCGAATTTGACGGACCGCGTGCGCGCACCTTTTACGTCAAGGTGCTGGAAGGATAAAAAAAGTTCCCCCATCGCTGGGGGAACCGTGCCGGTTAGTCTTCGACTTTAAACGGTGCGATCGCTTCGAAGAATTCGGAAGCGTCGTCGGTGTGCGCGATCAGCTTGAGCGGACCGGACAGGTCCAGGCTGAAGATCCCCATGATGGATTTGCCGTCGACCAGGTGGCGTTTGTCCTGCAAATCGATTTCGTAATCGCATTCGCTGGCCATGCTCACGAAGGTTTTGACGGCGGAAATGGTATCGAGTAAAACAGTAGTAGTAATCATGCTAAGACTCCTTATCGTTCGGTGATGCAAAAGGAAGTTGATTCCTGGATGAGAAAATCGGTGAGGTGTTCCAGCAAATCGCCGGGGTCCTCACATTCGGCTTTCAAAATGATCGGCTCGGACAAATCCAGACTTAAAATGCCCATGATGGACTTGGCGTCCACGGCATAGCGTCCCGACAGCAGATCGATGTCGTAGGGATATTGCGAAGCGATGCGCACAAAACGCTTCACATCGTCGACGGAGTGTAACAAAATCGTTGCCTGTTTCATCCATGAAAATCCCCTTTCTGCATTTTGAAGTATTTTTTGCGAAAAAATGCAGGTTTATCCGGATGGGCTTCCATCCGTTTTCACTATACCAATAGTTGGCAAAACTGTCAATTGTTTTCCCTTAAAACCGGAAGAAGTATCAAAACCTTTCGTAATTTAGGCGGCGAGTTGTCAGTTTTGCTTAGAGCAATTTCACCAATTCTTGCAAGAAACAGAAAGGAAACTTTCATGCGAGTCGCATTTTATACCTTGGGCTGCAAAGTCAATCAATACGAAACCGAAGTGCTGAAAACGCGCTTTCAAAACGCAGGCTTCACCGTGGTGGAGGACAGCGAACCCGCCGACGCGTACATCGTCAATTCCTGTACGGTGACGGCGTCCGGCGACCGCAAAACCAGACAGATTCTGCATCGTTTTGCGCGGCAAAACCCGAATGCCGTGCTGGCGCTCTGCGGCTGCATGCCGCAGGCATTTCCCGAAACGGCGGAAATTTTGACCGAAGCGCAGATCGTCACCGGCGCGCAAAACCGCGCGGCGCTGGTTGATTACGTCAAGCGCGCGCTGAAAACGGGGGAACGCATCATCGACATCCATCCCCATCAGCCGGGCGAGCCGTTTGAGGCGATGCGCGCCGAACGGTTTTCGGAACACACCCGTGCATTTGTCAAAATCGAGGACGGCTGCGACCGGTGGTGTTCTTACTGCATCATCCCCAAAGCGCGCGGGCCGATCCGCAGCAAACCGCTCGATCAGTTGAAAGAGGAACTGGAAGGGCTTGCACAAAACGGTTATCAGGAGATTGTGCTGGTCGGCATCAATTTGTCCTCCTACGGCAAGGAGGACGGCTGGAAGATCCGTCTGGCGGACGCGGTGGAACTGGCTTGCAGCATCGAGGGCATCTGCCGGGTGCGCTTGGGTTCGCTGGAACCGGAACTGCTGCTGGATGAGGACATCAAGCGCCTTGCCGCACAGCCGAAATTCTGTCCACAGTTTCACCTGTCGCTGCAAAGCGGCTGCGACGAAACGCTTCGCCGCATGAACCGCCATTACGATACGGCGTTTTACCGCGAACTGGTCGAAAAACTTCGCCAAAATTTCCCCGATGCGGCGATCACCACCGACGTGATGGTGGGCTTTGCCGGAGAGACGGAGGAAGAATTTGAAGCATCCCGCCGTTTTGTGGAGGAAATCGGCTTTGCCAAAACGCATGTCTTTGCCTATTCGATTCGTGAGGGCACGCGCGCGGCAAAATTTCCGGGACAGCTTTCCAAAAAGGAAAAGGAAGCGCGTTCCCGCCGCATGATGGAAACGGCGGAAGCCTGCCGCCGCCGTTTTGAAGAGGGGCTGATCGGACAGACGGTGGAAGTGCTGTTTGAAACGCAGAAATCACCAAACGAAATGGTGGGGTATGCGAAAAACTATGTGCCCGTGTTGGTGCGCACTTCGGAGAACCTGCAAAACCAGATCCGGCGGGTGACCATTTGCTCGGTCGAGGACGAATGCTGTGTTGGCATTTTGTCAGAAGAATAGACAGGAATGCATGGGAAATCTGTGCAACTGCCCACTTTTTGCCTAGTAGGTAAAAATGGGATGGAATTTATTGTGAAAGTTTGATAAAATGTAAGTAAATGATTTGTTTCGGTGAACCTTGTATAAGGAGTGTGCAACATGTCTGTTTTTCGTGTCTATGTGGAAAAGAAAGAACAATTTGCCGTAGAGGCGGGCAAAATCCTCGCGGATATCCGTACTGCACTGGGGATTGACCATCTGCAGTCGGTGCGCCTGCTGCAGCGTTACGACGTCGAGGGGCTGGATGCCGCGACGTTTGAAACGGTGACGGCGACCATTTTGTCGGAACCGGCGGTCGATGTGACCTATTCCGAACTTCCCGAAGCGGGAGAAGACCGGGTG
Organism: uncultured Clostridia bacterium; assembly: GCA_944388265.1. GTDB lineage: Bacteria > Bacillota > Clostridia > Oscillospirales > Ruminococcaceae > CALXIC01. The sequence continues at coordinate 6,887 of CALXIC010000088.1, forward strand.
TTTGCGATCGAATACCTGCCCGGCCAGTTTGACCAGCGTGCGGACTCCGCCGCGCAGTGCATCAGTATTTCGACCCAGCTGGATCGTCCGCTGGTGAAAAATGCCCGCGTGTATTATTTGGGCGGCGCGCTCACCGATGAAGAATTTGACCGCGTCAAAGATTACCTCATCAACCCGGTGGAAAGCCGCGAAGCGTCGCTGGAAACGGTGGATACGCTGGTGCAGCGCTACGACATTCCGACCACGGTGCAGACGCTCGACGGGTTTACGGCGCTCGATGCCGAAGGCCTTGCGGACTTTGTCAAAACCTACGGGCTTGCCATGGACTGCGAAGACATCGCATTCTTGCAGAGCTATTTTAAAAACGAAGAAAAACGCGATCCGACGATTACCGAAATCCGCATGATCGATACTTACTGGTCGGATCACTGCAGACATACCACCTTCCTCACCAACATCGACAACGTCACCATCGAAGACGACTTTGTGCGCGAAACGTTTGAAGCTTACAAACAGGCGCATCAGGCGCTGCGTCCCGAACGTCCGCTCACGCTGATGGATCTGGCGACCATCGCCACCAAACAGCTCAAAGAACAGGGTGTTTTGACCGATCTGGACGAATCGGAAGAAATCAACGCCTGCACCGTGAAGATCAAGGTGGACGTGAACGGTCAGAAAGAAGACTGGCTGCTCCTCTTCAAGAACGAAACCCACAACCATCCGACGGAAATCGAACCGTTCGGCGGCGCGGCGACCTGCCTGGGCGGCGCGATCCGCGACCCGCTGTCGGGACGTGCTTATGTTTATCAGGCGATGCGCGTGACGGGTGCGGCCGATCCGCTCACCCCGATTGCCGAAACGATGGAAGGCAAACTTCCGCAGCGTAAGATCACCGTCGGCGCTGCCAACGGTTACAGCTCCTACGGCAACCAGATCGGTCTGGCAACCGGTCATGTAGCGGAAATTTACCATCCGGGCTATGCCGCGAAACGGATGGAAATCGGTGCGGTCATCGCAGCGGTTCCGGCGGATCACGTCGTGCGCGAAGAACCGGAAGACGGCGACCTGGTCATTTTGCTGGGC